>CAZELN010000017.1:0-21386 GCA_964513275.1 uncultured Gammaproteobacteria bacterium | reverse complement strand
CATCCGTGATTTTATTCTCCTTTATTAGAGGGAGTATTCCGATATTTCTGATTCAAACATTAAACTTTGCTGTTGGATGTTTACTGATTGGATATGGCGGAATAAGACTTATAAAAACGTCTAGCGGGAAAATAACAAAATAATTATGACAAAAACACTCAATCTTAATTTTGAAAAAGCTGTGCGTTTACTAACTGCTTATATGCCACCTTCGGACGAAAACAGCAGAAAGCCTATTTTGTTCCATGACATTAGAGTTGGCGTTTATCTTTACGAAAATGATTACGCGCAAGATGTTGTCTTGGCTGGAGTTTTGCATGACGCAATTGAATGGTCTAAGGCTAACGAAAAAATGTTGAGAGATGAATTTGGCGATAATGTAGTAAGACTGGTTTTAGCAAGTACAAAAGACGATTCAATTGCGGATAAAGAAGAAAAGACAATCGAATTAATCAAGCGTTGTGTGCAAAATGGGCAAGACGCACTTATTGTTAAAACTGCTGATATTCTTGATAGCTTCAAATGGTATTCCCGCCAAGACAACAAAAACGAGCTTCAATATTGTATGAGAAATGCAAACGCTATCTTTAAATTCAAGCCAAACAATTTCGATGACAAAATTTTTAATGAGTTAAAAGTTTGGCAAGACAAGTATGCAGATTTAAGCAAATAATTTGTCTTTATCTCAAATCGGCAATCTGATAAACTTAAAAATAAGGAATTGGCGAAAAAATAATTTGGCGAATCCGAAACCCGCCCGCATTCCTCCCCAGACCCCTCCTGCGGGCGGGAAATCAGCCGAGGCAGGGCGAATCCATTCCCCCAGACAAATTGTTTCGCCCTGCCGAGTCCATTTTAGTAGTTTTAATCGTTTGGATTTTGCTCGAAAAACATTCGAACTTTGTCCAACAAACACCGCCAATTTACAATTTTTGCTGGTCACATCAAATGACTCTTTGTCGTAGGTCACGAACACACGGTCATCAAACAATGTAACAGATGGTCTGCCGCCAAAAAACTCATTTCCATATTCTGTCACAGCCGTATTACTCAAGAGATTCCAATCATCGTCAAAAATGGCAAGTCGGACTTCTGATCGTGCTGCACCCTCAATGGCTAGATAGGCGACATAATACTGCTTGATTGTTTCATCATACACCGTTCCCTGTGGCCACTGGGCGTCTTCCATCAACACCTTAGAACCAAGAAAATTCCAATCCTCATCGTATTGAAGCACTTGCAGATCTCCAAAGTAGGCGGTGGTGGTTACAAACTGGTAGATGCCATCAACAAAGACAAGCGAACTTCCGTTTGCATGCCGCTCGTCGTCGAGAATCCATTCGTCTAAGAGATTCAAATCAAGGTCGAATGCATGATGATGCGTGTAAATACCAACAGTCGGATCGACCTTATTCTGTGCGTTCCCCGCCGTGTCCGCTCCAAGCGCATTTTCTGCATACGCGCTGCTGGCAATGAGCATATCGTTGGCATACACCAGCATCTGGTCATTTGCTCCTTCTGTCTTTTCCAGTTCGATTTCCACTCGATCAACTTCCTGCCATGTTTCTAAGTCAAACTTCAACAACTTCCATCCCAGTTTTCCTCCCGTGAGATGATACACGTACCCATCCACAACCACGGTAGCTAAATCTCCTCCACTGTACGTGTAATAATCATCCTCGCCCGTTTCTTTGAGACTGATCGAATACGTCTTGTACGCAGATCCTTGTCCGCCTTCTCCACCGCCGACATATCCTTCCCCACCCGCCTGACCTGATCCTGTCCCAAATGTGGCGATAAACTCTTGGGTATTTTCATCGTAATACCAACGACAAAACGTTCCGATGGGATAAGAATCGTCTGGAGTGATCTCAAGAACATCGACAACTTCCAACGCGACTTTTTCTTTAAGAGACGACAATATCTCACTTGATTCTTCCGACGCATCCGCCGCGTCTTCTTCTCCTCTGGTTGAAGGCGTAGCATCCCCATCATACCAATTACGAAAAAAGAAAAAAACCGCTACAATGGTTCGCGTATGAGCCATCATAAAATGATTTACGCGGACGATGATACGGAGTCCGTGCGATTTTTGTTGCGTCTGCGAGTCCCGCCGCTCATCCTGGGGCTTTTCTTGGGACTGGGTATTTCTATGTTGACGAGTCGCTTCGAGGAGGTGCTCGCTACCAATGTCCACGTTGCCTTCTTCATCCCCTTCATTGTCTATATCGCCGCGGCGGTTGGAGCACAAACCCAAGCGATCTACGGGAGGGATCTCAAAACAGGCCACGCAAATCTCAAAAACTATCTTTTCAAAGAACCGATCTTGGGTCTATCTCTTGGAATAATCTTTGGTCTGATCTCGTCATTTACAATCAACCTCTGGCTGAAAGACACGAACCTTGCCCTTGCCGTAGGTCTCTCAATTTTCATCACAGTCACCATTGCGCCTGTTGTCGCTGTGCTTATCACCGAGCTTTCCAATAAGATCCACGAGGACCCAGCCGTGGGAGCGGCGCCCATCGCCACCGTCATTCAAGATATGATCTCGATTGTCATCTACGGAATCATCACCAGCGCAATACTGCTCTAATCTATGTTCGACCTTCGTACATGGCTCCTCGTCGGAGGCATACTACTTATGATCCTCATCGTTGCCTACTTTCTGTCTCGAGATTAAACGCTCCACAACGGAGCGTTTTATGATCCCTACTTTTTGCGCTACAATACGTACATCTATGAAGATTCGAAAAGCCATTATCCCTGTCGCTGGCATGGGAACGCGATTCCTCCCTGCGGCCAAAGCTCAACCAAAGGAAATGCTCGCGGTCGTGGATAAACCAGTCATTCAATACATTGTCGAAGAAGCCGTGGAAAGCGGAATCGAAGAAATTATTTTCGTCACCGCCATCGGCAAACGCGCGATTGAAGACCATTTTGACCGCAACTTTGAACTTGAGTACCGACTTGAACAAAAAAAGAAAGAAAAAGAGCTCGATGTCGTGAAAAAAATTGGGAAGCTCGCGAAATTCGCCTTTGTGCGACAAGATAAACCTTTGGGCGATGGCCATGCGGTTCTCTCTGCCCTCCCGTTTATTGATCGACATGAACCGGTCGCTGTCTTATTCGGAGACGATATTATCGACAGTGAAACGTCGCCCGCACTGCGGCAGCTTATGGACGTGTTTGAAACCTATGGCGATCCCGTCATGGCGCTGCAAAAAGTACCAAAGAAAGACGTTTCCCGATTCGGAGTCATTGGAGGCAAACGAGTTGAACCAAACATCTGGGACATCAAATCCTTTGTTGAAAAACCTTCTGCGGAAGAAGCACCCTCTAATCTCATCGTGATCGGCCGTTACATTCTCACACCCGAAATTTTCGACATTCTTCCAAAACAAGCTGCGGGAAAAGACGGCGAGATTCGACTGGCTGATGCGTTTATCACCAGAATTGCGCAAGGCAAGGCGCTCTACGGCTGTAAACTTGAAGGAACGCGCTATGACTGTGGTAATAAACTTGGCTTCCTCAAAGCTCAAGTCGAACTCGGCCTTAAACATGATGAAACGGGAACTGATTTCAAACGCTACTTAAAACAAACGTGCAAAATGCTATGACGCCCTTTCGTCGTACTCTCGCGGTTCTTCTTCTCCCACTGGTGCTTTTAGGCGCTGGATGTGGAGGCACAAGTACCGCAGAAAAACTCGCTACCACTCCGGTTACCCTCACGGTCTGGCGTGTTTTTGACGACGACAGTACCTTGAACAGCCTCATGAGTGCCTATCAGGCGCTCCATCCGAATGTTTCGTTTGAATACCGCGAACTGCGTTTCGATGAATACGAAGACGAATTGCTGCGCGCGTTTGCCGAAGGTGAAGGACCGGATATTTTTTCCGTACACAACACCTGGATCGGCGAATATGAAAGTTTAATCGAGCCATTACCAGATTCTCTCACGATTCCCTATTCAGAAACACGCGGAACCATTAAGAAAGAACCCGTCTATACGGTCCAGGAAGAACCAACTCTTTCCCAACGCGCGCTGAAAAGCAATTTTGTCGATGTAGTTGTCGCTGACGTGTTGCGTTCCTATCAACCTACGGCAAAATCCGAAGCAGAAGATCGAATCTTCGGCCTTCCTTTGGGGATGGATTCCCTTGCGCTCTACTACAACAAAAATCTTTTAAACGCGGCTGGAATTCCCGAACCTCCATCCACATGGACAGAATTTCAGGATCAGGTGTCCCAGCTTACTCAGCTCAGCACAGACGATGAAGTCGTCCAAGCGGGAGCGGCTATTGGCACCAGTCAAAATGTGGAACGGGCATTTGATATCCTCTCCATCCTCATGATGCAAAATGGAACCGAGATGACAGACTCCCGTGGCCGAGCGACCTTTGCCCGAGAAACGGATGCGGGATTTTTAGGTGGCGAAGCCGTTCGTTTTTACACGGATTTTGCAAACCCCCTCAAGGCGGTCTACACCTGGAACGAAAACATGCCTGACTCATTTGATGCATTCGCCTCAGGGAACACGGCGTTCTTCTTTGGCTACTCCTACCATTACGCTCTCATCCGAGCCGCGAACTCAAAACTGGAATTTGCCGTCTCCCCACTTCCACAAATCGACGGTGGGAAAACTGTAAACTACGCGAACTACTGGGTTGAAACGGTTGCCAAGTCAACAGACGCGGGTGACTGGGCCTGGGATTTTGTGCAATTTGCCGCCAGTGAAGAGCGAGTCACCAGTTACCTTGAAGCCGCGAATAAACCATCGGCGTTACGCAGTCTCATCAGCTCACAACTTGAAGATGAGGTTCTCTCCATATTTGCCGGTCAAACGCTCACGGCCGATTCCTGGTATCAAGGAACAGACGCATCCGTGGCAGAGGAAGCGTTCTTGGATCTCATTGATGCATTCTTGGCTGGAGACGAGCAAGAGCGCGCATTGAAAGATGCGCAAAATATGGTGAACCAAAGTCTATGATGAAACGACTGCTCCTGATTCTCTTTTTTCTTGCCATTGCCCTGACTCCTGGGACGAGCTTTGCCTACAGTTCAAACATCTGTCAAAACACTAGCGGATGTACCGAGATTGAAGTGGGACCCTTTATGGAGGGGATCTCTCAAGGGTGCGGGAACTTAGGAGATTGCACGCTCAAAGACATCATGACGGTGTTCGTGAATGTTGGAAATTTTGTGGTTGGCATCATCGGAGCGGTGGTGCTGATGATGTATGTTGTTGGTGGATTTTATTGGCTGACCTCTGCAGGAAGCAGTGAACGAGTGAGTACAGGAAAAAAATACATGTCGATTTCAACCATTGGGCTTCTGATCGTCATGTTTAGCTATATCGGTATTATTACGCTCAAAGGCGTTCTTGAAACAGGAGAGATTCTGAATGAAGATTTACAAGGCTACTATGCCTGCAGTGGACCTGAAACAGCTAACTTACCTTGTGCACTGAACTCAACATGTGTAGACGACGGATATACCTGCAAATCAGAGTGCCAACAAACGTACCCAGACGCAACAACCGATGATACTGGAAGTGATGGATTTACAAGAATTCGCTATTACGAATGTGTAAACGAAAAAACATTCCCAGATTCGGAAGATGAAGGAAACCCTTACCGTTACGGATCAACCTGTACGTCAAACCTCTGTCCTGGATCTGCTGATGTCAAATGCTGTCAGCTTGAGTACTATTTCATACCGTAAACCATTATGAGAAATATCTTCTTCCTCTTGTTGGGACTCCTGCTCACCCTCCCAGCCAACCTATCCGCTGCGACGTTGGATAATCCTCTGCAAACAACGGATATTCGAGATGTCATCGGTCGGCTCATTCAAGCCGTTTTAGGAGTCACTGGTTCGATCGCACTGTTCATGTTCGTTTATGGCGGATTCCTTTGGTTAATCTCCGGAGGCGAAGCAGACAAAGTGAAAAAAGGAAAGGACGTCATGAAATGGGCGATCTTGGGTCTGGTGGTGATCGTCGGAGCCTACACGATTGTCCGCACCATTATCACCGCGCTTGAAAGCGGAACAGTCGCATAAGGACTGGGTTAGCGGCGTTGTCGTTCCTGTGTGGATATCTCCATGTCCGAAACGCAAAAAAATCGGTAAAATAGTCTTGAAAATATTTTTACTTAATTAATTTCCACTAACTCTTTATCCGAAGGGAGGTGAAGTCTATGTCTAACATTCTTTCTAAAAAACACATTGGCTATATTCTAGGAGCCGTGATGGCACTCTCTTTTGGTGCTATTGCGCTCATGGGAGTTCACGATGTTTCAGCTCAAGCCCTCACGGCTGATGAACTTTTTGGTGGTTCTGACACCACAGGTGATACGTTTGCTTCAGAAGCCGGTCTTGGCGATGCTGACTTGATTGACTCTATTTCATCCATTATCCGCCTTGCTCTTGGATTCCTCGGAATCATTGCTGTAGTCATCATCTTGTTGGGTGGATTCAAATGGATGACCGCAGGTGGAAACGACGACAAAGTGAAGGACGCAAAGAAACTGATCTTCTCAGGACTTACTGGATTGGTGATTGTGATTGCTGCCTACGCCATCGCCACATTCGTGATCGAATCGATCGTCAGTGCAACCCAAAGCAGCGATTCCTCTTCTTCATCATCGTAAACCTTTTTCTCTCCCCCATTGTCAAAATGGGGGTTTGCATAAGGGCACGAGATGTCGCTCCCTTGTGTGAACTTGCACACTCTATGACTCTGAAACGTTCAGCGGCTTTCGCACTCTTGTTCGCGCTTTTGGTAACTGTTGTGCTCAGCTTCGCCCCACATCTTGCGCTTGCGCAAAGTGCGACAACAACCATTTCGGAAGGGCTTGATGCTGCGGCCGGAGATTCCTACTCAACGGAACTAAACGTCTCGACGTTCATTGGAAATTTGATCCGCACATTATTGGCCGCCACAGGAATCGTTTTTTTGGTACTTACCGTGTATGCAGGAATCCTCTACATGACAGCCGCTGGGGATGAATCAAAAATCAAAAAGGCGAAAGGTATGCTCACAAGTTCGGTTATTGGACTCATCATCATTGTGGGAGCGTATGCCATTACGAGATATGTTGTCGATGCACTTGCAGAGGCCGCAACCGTCACAACAACAACGGAATAAGAATAAAAACTTCTCTTTAACAACACCAAATTTATTAACCACATCTATGAAAAACATGTTCCTCAAAATCGGAGCCTGGATGAGTACACTTCCTGTCCTCTTACTTCCTGCCGCGGCTCTTGCACAGCTCTCTGAAGCACAGACAGACCTCACGACCGTTGGCACAGCCATTGGAACTGATGCAACAACCAACACACTTCCAGAGCTCATTGGAAACATCATTGCTGTTTTACTCTCGGTGTTGGGTATCATTTTCGTCGTCTTGGTGGTGTATGCTGGTTTCTTGTACCTCACGGCTGCGGGAGATGACACAAAGGTTAAGAAAGCAAAAACTCTGCTCTCGCAATCTATCATTGGATTAGTCATCATTATTGCTGCCTACGCTATTGCTTCGTTCGTCATCGATGCGCTCACAGACGTTGCTGGCTAGCCTGAACTAAAAACTCGCTCTTGCGAGTAAAAAGAACTGACCGTATGGTCAGTTTTTGATTCGTTGCCACGCGCGTGGCGCTAGTGCCACATCCGGCTGAGGTTCCAGGCCGAGGTTGCCTGATGACCGCCGCGCCTGGCGTTCTTGTCACGGTCGCATCCGACCGCACCAGAGGCCGAGGCCTCGTTGTGTTGAGTCGGATGGTACACGGTCTGAAGCGCAAGCCCCTGAACCGCGATCTGTTGCCCAGGACGGACATAGCGGACGGTCAGGTCGTTGTGAAGACCCCACGTAATCCAGACGTCGGTCTGGGTTGAGAGGTCCAGAGCCATGACGGTCCCGTCGGGGATCCCGTCGTTTTCCTTGTCGTAGTAGACTTCGAGGAAACCCGTGGGAGCTCCGGACGGAGCGTAGATGTTGCGCACGGACACGCCGTGGTCGTAGAACACCACGAGTGGAGCGCCCTCACCGCCGCAGGTCTTGCGAGCTGTTGGGTTCTCCAAACCCGTGATGTGAAGCGTGTCAGGAGCCATCCCAACCAGCGAGTGGATACTCACGACGGTAGGCTGAGCCACAGGCGCCCAGGCCGTACTGCCGTAGATCTCTTGCCCAAGAGCGTTTGATAGAAGAAGAAACATCTTTCCCTCCTACTTCACGCGGGTTCCACGAAGCGCCGGAAGCGTGCTGACGGTTGGATCGCTTACGAAACCCTGGCCGGGTACGTATCCCGTGTTGGCCGGGGCGTATCCACCCAAAGCCTGTCTTTCTGGCTGGGAACCATAGTCTACCGCGTAGTGAACTTGAACGTCCGTGTCGTAGGTGAGACTAGTGGTCAAGTCCTTCTCAGCGGCCTTGGGAGCCACCGCCTCTGCCTTCCGGTTTGGTATGGGGACACGGGGCGGCGGAAGATCCTTGACCTGCAGCCTTCCTTTGGTCTGCGTACGGACGCTTCCGTCCTCGTAAGTCTGGGTCTTGATCCGGAGCTTGTTGCTCCCCGGGCCTTCCACCGTGACATCGGAGGATTCCACCTGGGAGTTCCACCAGTCCTTGCCGGAGCATGGAACGCTGAAAAGGATCGTGACGACCCCCACCAGCAGAACCAGCTTGTACACCCAGCGAGCCGGGTTTGGCACAAGAACGGTTCCGTCGTTGATGATCTCCGAGCGGTTGAGCAACCCCCCGATGGTCAACGCACCCAGTGCCAACAGGACAAGCTTGCCGTACCAGTGGCCTGTGAGCAGGCTCCACAGGATCTTGGCTCCACTCCACGTCTCACGGCTCCCCGCCGTAAGACCGGCGAAGTATCCGAACAGGACGATCAGCACAAGCGGAACGCTGACCAACACGAGCGTCATGGGCTTTGCGGCCCGACGCACCGCGTTGTTCACATCCTCCAGGTATCCCGCATCCACCAGCATCGATCCAATGGCGATCGCGAATCCCACCGGGAGAGCCACCAACAGACGGTAGTCTGAAGGCACTCCCAGTGCGACCAAGTAGCCGTTGAGTCCTGGCAAGACGAACCCGAAGATTCGGATCTTGCGCAGGGAAGACGTCATGGACTCTGATGTCCAAGCCGGAAAGACGATGCCGATCCAGGCCGTTGCGGTTCGAAACAGCTTCATCAGCTGCTCGAACCCGAACAGCATCCAGGCAGACGCCACTGAGGCAAACAGTGCGAACTGGTAACCGTCGAACGATCCCCAGAAGAACGTATTGGCCACGGTATGCAGATCTTGGAGAACCGCTTGCACGTAGAGCTGCGCGGCCGTGAGGAAGATCACGAAACACACGAGCAGCGGTATCCAGATAACGGTGCTCAAGGAAAGCACCGCCAGCGTTGCCTTGAGAGGACTCGCGCCCCGAAATGCCGCACTGCGCCACACCCGTCGGACCGCGCGCACGATCTGAACCTCCCTGGGCTGTTCGCCTCCCAACCACATGTCCATGACGACCTGCTCGAGCTCGTCCACGTCCTCCAGGCTGAGTTCCCCCGGTCTGGCGCCGTTTTGGCCGATACGGCTCTTGAACCGCTTGCCGACGAGTTCTCGCAGTAGCGTCACGTCTGGCTGGCTCTTCAGCATGGTCTGTACGAGACCTTCCGACTCTCGCTGCGAAAGCCAATCGTAGCCGGTCTCAGCCTTGCGACGAACGAACGTCGCGTTGTAGGCACGATAGACCTCCCAGAGGTCATCGCCCCAGCTCTGATAGTAACCTGCCTTTGGAGCCAGCAGAGCGCGAATGGCCTGCGCGTCCTCTGGGGCGAAACGCTCCATGTCGATCATCTGCACCGCGTCGCTCAGAGCGAACGGTCCGATGATGTTGGGACGCACAGGAGGATCCGTAACCGTCTTGCGATCCTTTCCCTGACCGACCGAACGTGACGTCGAGCGAGTGTACCGTTCACTGTGGCGTCGCTCCATCACCTTGGGATCCAAAATGATGGGGATGCTCTGAGCATCCAGACGGATCGACTGATCCGGGTTCTTGGCCGGGATCAGAATCTTCCCAGGAAACTCGTCTGGCCAAAGGAAGACCCCTTGGTCGAACTGTCCCTTGCGCTCTGCTGTGGCGACGCTGCGAGCAGAGATCACCTTGTCCACTTCCGTGTTGGCGATCCGCTCTAGAACATCAGTGGTGGCGTCGGTCGTTGCCGACATCGCGGGACCCAAGGCCTTGAGAACCTGGCGTAAGACCGCGATGGAAGGACGGTGGTCGTTGGGCCACAGGTTCTCCGCGTGCTTAGTAAACAGCTCACCCAGCGTCTTGGCGAGCGCATGCGTTGCCAGACGGAACCCAGGAATCCGGTTGGCCGAGCGAATGATCCGCTTGGCAGTCTCGTTCTCGTCCAGGCCATTGCGCAGGCTTTCCTCGATCAGAGGTTCGGACCATTCCTCAAAACCACGCTTGAACGCGGCTTCCCCTGCCTGTTCCAGAAAACTTGCCATCATTCTCTCCATGTGCGGCTAGACCGCTTGAAAAAGGAAAACCTTCTCTCTGATTGGCAAAAGCCGCACATGAAGAAGGTCTCTATTTACTTGATTTTTGCCAATATGTCAACTGTCCTTTGTTTTTCTTGAATCGCCGATGTGATAGGAGCCCGATCCGTATTTCGACCGATAAGCACCCCACCAACAATCCGACCATCTCGCTCAAAAACTTGCGTGATTCCACCGTCCGTCACTGAACCGACGACATGAACTTTCTCGGCCATGGCTCGCTCAACATCCCCGACAAAAATAATCTCCAAACCCAACACATTTGTCGCATAGGAACTCACCAACTGAAAACTGGTCTGCTCCCCTGTCATCGATTTAGCAACCGTACGCCCTTGACTCATGGCATTCATCCAGTTGCCGATTTGTAATTGTCGGCCAATGATTGGATCAAAAAACTCGGCGATGTCGCCAGCGGTATACACGTCAGGAATATTCGTTTGCAAAAACTCATTGGCTTTCACTCCGGTTTCCACTTCCACATTAGCCTCACGTAACCACGAAAGGTCTGGCTCGATCCCGATTCCGACACCCAATAGCGTCGCGGGATATTCTCCTCCACTGGTCACGATTCCCTGAAGTTCAGAATCTCCCTTAAGTGACTGGAAGGAAGTACTCACGTGAAGCTCAACTCCCCTGGTCTTCAAGGTCTTTGCGATAAGTTCACCCGCTTCAGGTACAAGACTCCGCGTCCAAAAATGTGAACCACGATGGACAACGGTTGTGGAAATTCCAAAATGTTGAAATAGGTTGATGTACTCACAGGCGATGAATCCTCCACCATAGACGACTCCGCGCGCTTGATTCCCTTGCTCTGTCACCAGTTGTAAAAACTGATCAGCATCGTCCAACGTTCTTAAATAGGAAACCCCGCGCAAATCACCTTCAAGTGAACGAACTTCTCCGCCTGTGGCGATGAGAAGTTTGTCATAGGGATATTCCCGACCATCGCTGCCACCTACAAACTTATTCTTCGCGTCTAGATGTTTTGCAAGAACTCCTGTCTGCCACTCTATGTCCTGTTGTGCGTACCACGTATCACGTTTCAGAAACACGCGCTCGCGTGGAATTTTCCCCTTCATGTAGTGAGGCAAAAGCACCCGCGAATACAGCGGGTGATGTTCTTCTGAGAGGATGGTGATTTCGGCGCTCGCATCGCGCTTGCGCAGCTCTTCCGCTGCCGTTGTTCCCGCAACACCTCCGCCGATAATAAGATAGTTCATGTTTCAGGGAAAAGTTGAGTCCCAGCTTCATCGAAAATAAAGATGGCAAGTGTTGGACAAGACTGGGCGGCAAGGATGATGTTTTCTTTTTCTTCATCCGTTACCTCGAGCCAGCGCTCATAGGTATGACCCTCAGGTTCCTGTCCGCGGTCGAATACCCAGGCTTTATTTTCTTCATTGAGTTGGAACGTTTCCGGAGCAATGGTAACGCAGGAGGCAGCACCGATGCACAGGTCAGGATCGACCATGACACGAATACGAGGCATAGACTAACCAAAATACTTTTCTTTATAAAAACGGATTAGCTCTTCGACGGCGGGAAGGCAACCGGGATTGCCGATGCCGACTTTTGTTTTTTGCTGGACGAGCTCAAGCGTGTGAGCGCCTTCAAGCACCGCTTCCTC
The DNA here is from genome assembly GCA_964513275.1 of uncultured Gammaproteobacteria bacterium. Taxonomy (GTDB): domain Bacteria; phylum Patescibacteriota; class Patescibacteriia; order UBA9934; family GWF2-40-263; genus UBA12478. Next base: position 9,186 of record CAZELN010000017.1, on the reverse strand, counting down.
AATGTCGTGGTCTGTCACTTTGGCAACCGAATCGATCATGCGAGCAGACTCCTTGATGATTTTATCGAATTGGTTTGAGCAACGATAGTAGTCGTTGATCGCATCGCGCAGGGCTTTATCGCACAAGACAGAACAATGAAACTTCCGCTGCGGCAATCCGCCAAGACGTTCCATGATGTATTGCGGCTTGAGTTTCCGCGCCTCTTCGAGAGTCATGCCACCGTTTTCTGTCACCGTCGCGCTCGCCATGGATGTCGAGGCAATCGCAGATCCGCACCCGAACGTCTTCCAACGAAAGTCAAGAATCTTTTCGGTTGCTGGATCGACCTTCATCCAAACCCGCAACTCGTCACCACACGCAGGTGAACCGACTTTCCCTATCGCATTATACTCGCCTTCCCCTGGGTCGTTGTGCATGAAATTGCGGGGATGGAAAAAGTGGTCTTTTACCACGTCCGTGTAAAACCAAGATTTCGCATTGTCAGGTGTCGTGACATCGCCTTGGGTTCCTTTGACTGGTTCTTGCTTGTGGGTCATATGAAATATTTTTCATCAACTCTCACAGGACTTATGGAGCGAAGTTTTTCCACAAGCGGTGGAAGAATTTGGATCACGTAGTCGATGTCCTCTTGTGTCGTTGATCGCCCAAGGGTGAGTCGCAATGATCCGTGTGCAACTTCATAGGGTAGTCCGAGCGCCAAAATCACATGACTTGGATCCAGTGACGCACTTGTGCATGCGCTGCCGGTTGAAGCGTACATCCCTTGCGCATCGAGATACAAAATGAGTGCCTCGCCTTCGATGTCCATGACTGAGATGTTCACGTTGTTTGGAAGGCGTTGCGTGGGATGGCCATTCAATCGCGTCTTCGGAATCGAGTTTCGGATTCCTTCAATCAGTCGATCGCGCAGAGGAATCAGACGTTGCGACTCACTCTCCCGGTCGGCTTGTGCAAGCTCGAGCGCGGTTGCCATACCGATGATGCCGGCGACATGTTCTGTTCCGGGACGCAATGTTCTCTCTTGCGAACCTCCGTACTGAAGTGGCTCGAGTTTGATCCCACGCTTCACATACAAAAGCCCAATGCCCTTTGGCCCATACATTTTTGACCCATTGAGCGTGAGCATGTCCACGTGTAATTTCTCTACGTCGATCTGCAGATATTCCGACGCCTGACATGCGTCTGTGTGAAGCCTCAGTGCCGGACGTTTATGCGCCTCCCTCCATTTCTGGATCATGTTCCCGATCTGCGCGATAGGTTCAACCGTACCGATCTCGTTATTGGCGTACATGATCGAAACAAGAATCGTGTCTTCTCGCAGTGCTGCCTGGACTTGCTCGACCGTTACTAACCCATCGCGATCAGGCGCCAAGTACGTCACGTCAAACCCGTCTTTTTTTTCCAAATGCATCATGGCTTCGAGTACGGCGTGGTGTTCAATTTTCGTTGTGATCAAGTGTCTGCCTTGCGATTGATTCATGCGGGCGTAACCAAGAATAGCAAGGTTATCTGATTCCGTGCCTCCAGAGGTAAAGAGGATTTCATCTGATCGTACATGCAAGATACGAGCGATGCGGTCACGCGCTCCATCAACGTCATCCTTTACTGACTTTCCGATTGAATGGAAACTTGAGGGATTCCCGAATTTTTCCCCAAGATACGGCAACATCGCCTCGCGCACAGCAGGATGCATTGGGGTTGTGGCGGCATGATCGAGGTACACTTCACGCTTCATAATCGAAAGGACGATAACAAAAAAAGACTTTTCTTTCAAGCCTCTTACAGATCTCCTAGAATATTTCTACACCGAAGGAGGAAGCCACCACACGCCCAACAACATAGCCAATTCCGGCAGCAGCGAGCGAAACAGCCGTCATCTCCACACCACTTTTTAGCTTTGATGTTTTTGTAAATGAAGCAGCCCAAACACCAACAAGAAACAGGGCAAAGGCGGTAACGGCAATGGCGGGGATAACCGCTTGACCAACCGGAAGGAGGAAATAGGGAATCAACGGAACAGTACCGCCCAAAAGATAAAAGACGCCCATCACCAATGCGGCACGAATAGGATGAGAGGCTTCCTCGTGAACTTCAAGCCCTTTGCGTTCGTGAAACAAAATTTCTGCCTCGCGGGCGTGCTTGGTGGACAGGTAACTCCCGGCGGCCATGGAGGTTGCCTCTGCGGCGATCAGAACCAGACCAGACAAAATAACGATGTACTGACTGCCGGTTCCCACGGCGATCCCTGTGATGGCGCCCATCGTGGAAACCAACGAGTCTTCCAAGCCAAAAACAATTTCACGCATCGAATCGACAATTTCATGTTGAAGCGTTTTCTCTTCCATACCTGACTATTATATACTGTCACTACCCTTAACTGAATTTCCTATGCACATCCCAGAACCGCTCCGTTCCTATGAGAACCTCACACTGCTTGCTGTGTGCGATAATGAACACGCACGATTCTTCCTTCTGGAAGATCGAGCAGTAACCGAGGCAGGAGAAATCCGTGTCGAACATGCCTCAAAGGATGGGAATGACCGAACGTCTGGAGTCACCTCGGGCGGAGGCCACTTTGCGGAGATGAACGAAAAACTCGAGGATCAATCCGAGCGCCGTTTTGGCAAACGGCTTGCCGAGGAACTCCACCAACGGCTGCAAAGAAAAGAATACAACGAACTCATCCTTACCATTCCAGAGTCACGAATCAATGAGTTCATCGATGGACTTCATAACGACGTCCGCGCTCGACTCGTTCACACCGTGGGAAAAACTCTCACAAAAGAACCTCTCCCAGAAATCCTTGAGCGCATCCAAAAAACGGCTTAGGCCGTTTTTTCTTTTACGTCTTGGATCCAGGACTTAAGGAGATCCTCGAGTCTTAAACCCGCGGCCGCAATAGCTTTGGGTGTGAGTGAAGTACTTGTAAGTCCTGGAATGGTATTGATTTCAAGGAACCAGATCGTGCCATCATTATCGACGATCATGTCAGTGCGTGAGAGATGTCGCGCGCCGATCATCTTGTGTGCCGTGAGAGCGACATCTTTCAATCGTTCCGCAAGGTCATCACTGATAGGCGCCGGACAGAGCTCGTCGCACAATGTCGGATCGTACTTGCTCTCGAAGTCAAAAAACTCTTTCTTTGATCGAATCTCGATGACTTGCAATGCCACCGTTCCACCTTCATGATCGACAACGGCAACCGTAAATTCTTTCCCTTCAATAAGGTCTTCAACAAGAAGCCTACGAGTTGCCGGTACCATCTGTTCGAGCAATGCGGCATCTTTGATGAGCTGCACGCCCACAGAACTTCCCTCATCCACCGGTTTCGCGACGACTGGATGCGTCCATTTCATCAAGTCACCTGAACCAAGTACGTTCCAGTTCGCGGTCTTGAGTCCACTCACGCGTGCGAGCTCTTTACACATCACCTTGTCCATACCAATCGCCTGAGCTTCCACACCCGAAAAAATATACGGTAGTCCCAACGTCTCGAGAAAGCCTTGGATGGTTCCATCCTCACCTCCACGACCATGAAAGACCGGCACAGCCACATCAAACCGCGCTCGGCCCGCGAGGAACCGGTCAAGATCTTCAGGCAAATCAAAGACCTCAACTTCAAAATTCTCCTCGAGTGCCTTACGGACATTTTCAGCCGACTTCAAAGCTACATCTCGCTCAGATGTTGTTCCGCCTGTCAGGAGTGCGATGGTTTGCATACCAAGGTAAATCGTTTATGAGAAGACAATCGTTGCAGATAAAAGACCCGAGCAAACTCGAGTCTTTTATTTGGAGGCCACAGCCGGGATCGAACCGGCTCGTCGAGGTTTTGCAGACCCCTGCGTTCCCACTTCGCCATGTGGCCACCACGGTGGCGACTATATCATAACGACTCTTTTCTTAGAACACTTCAATCGTTACGTACTGCACTCCAAACCTTTTTGCGGAACCACTATCTTTCATCCAGATGTCCATTTTATAATCGTATCGTTTGTTCATCCGATCTTCGACGTAGAAAACGCGGTCGCCGTACAATTCTGGAATTTTGACGCGCGTGCCCAGCGGCAAAAAATTCGCGGCTACGACGTTTTCCATGTCCCGCGCACAGACATCCAGGCCTGAGGCTGTGATGCAAGGCGTCTCGTCCGTCTGCGCCGCATCAGAAGAATAGGCCGTCACGGGAATCGTGTAATGGCGACGGGCGGGAGCATCATCAGCAACAGGAAGTCGTCCATATGCTTGTGTTTGATTTTGCATCGAATCAATAATCAGAGCGACGGTTTCTTCAGAAGAAGAAACATCCCTGGATTCAACATCCGCATTAGCAAAATTTGGAAACAGGACATACGCCGCCACAACAAAGATGAAAGCAATAAGAGACAAGCTTGAAGCTCGACAACGAAATGGGGCAAGCAAACCTTCAACACGAACCCACACCTGATACAAGGCGGTCGTGGCGGTGCGTGTATATGCCACATCCTCTTCCCAAAGGCTCTTCAGTTGTTTTACCGTCTTATTCTTCATACCTTCCGTCTTCCTCCTACAGATGAAGGAAGGCATGAAATAAGCGAATGTAAGCCAGAAAACAAAAGCGCTCCCTGTGTAGGGAGCGCGAGCAGGATACCATGGAAAACCCTATCCGTCAACCGCAGTTATCCTCTCCTCCTTTTTCTCCTCATGTCTCTGATCTTGTTTGTCTGTCCTAACGTTCTTTACTCCACCGTCACGCTTTTTGCGAGGTTGCGAGGGCGATCTGGATCTAAATCTCGAGCAACGGCGACTTCATAGGCGAGAAGCTGAAGCGGAATTGTGGAAAGAATCGGCTGGAGGACTTCATGCGTCTGGGGAAGAACCACCTGAGACTCGATGGACGAAAGAGGTTCACCGCTGGTAATGGCAATAATGTGTCCGCCACGCGCCTTCAGCTCCTGGATATTGCTCCAATTCTTCTCAAACATCCCGTCTTGCGGACACAGCACCACACACGGAAAACCCTCACGGATAAGCGCAATGGGACCATGCTTCATCTCCCCGCTCGTATAGCCTTCGGCATGAACGTAACTCACCTCTTTGAGCTTAAGAGCTCCTTCATAAGCAATCGGCGCGTGCAACGTTCGTCCTAAAAATAAACAATGCTCCGCTCCCTTGAGTGTTAAAGCGATCGAGACTATTTCTTGTCGACGATCAAGAATCTCTCGAACTTGCGCAGGCAGTTCACACAGCGCAGCCAGGATTTCGCCACCATACGTAAGCGTCCCTCGTAACTGTCCTAGGTAGACAGCCATGAGCGTCAGAACAGTAAGCTGACTCACAAACGCCTTGGTTGAAGCCACGCCTACTTCGGAACCAGCATGGTTATAGACACCCGCATCTGTTTCCCGCGCGATCGACGAACCAACAACATTCACCAGTCCCAGTGTCAACACGTTCTTTCGCTTTGCTTCACGGACAGCTTCCAGCGTATCCGCTGTTTCCCCTGACTGCGAAATCGCAAGCACCGCGGTCCGGCTCGTTAAGAGTGGCTTGCGATAGCGAAACTCGCTGGCAAGCTCGACCTCGACCGGAATACCTGCAAGCTCCTCCAACAGATATTCACCCACGAGCCCGGCATAGTATGCACTTCCACATCCAACAATTACGATCCGATCAATTTCTGATAAACGGTCTCGTACTCCTTCTAGTCCTCCCAAGACGCAGCGACCATGAAGCAGATCAACGCGGCCACGAATGGAATTTTCAATCACTTCTGGTTGCTCAAGAATCTCTTTGAGCATGAAGTGAGGATGACCTGCCTTGGTCGCCTCTTCCACGTCCCAATCAATTTTGGCGACTCGATCTTGTACACTCGTCTGTTCCACTCCATCCAAGCTCACTCCCTCACTCGTCACGGCCGCGATCTCTCCGTCATCGAGGTACAAGACATCTTTTGTATGAGCGATGATCGCGGAAGGATCTGAGGCGATAAAATATTCTCCTTCTCCAATCCCAATCACAAGCGGACTGCCCATGCGCGCAGCGATGAGCGTCTGCGGTGTATCACGGGTAATAACAACTACCCCATAGGTTCCACGGACACGAGAAAGAACTCGCTTCACAGCCATGAACAATGCCGTTCCTACTTCAAGCTCGTCTTCGATAAGGTGAGCCAACACTTCTGAATCTGTATCAGACGCAAAGGAGTGACCATGATCGATTAACTCTCCCTTGAGCTCTTGATAATTTTCAATGATCCCGTTGTGCACCATAGCAACACCTCCCGTGCAATCGCGATGAGGGTGAGCATTGCGTTCGTCTGGAACTCCATGCGTAGCCCAACGGGTGTGAGCGATCCCGCAGGTTCCATACATTTCAAACTTCAAAACTTTCTCTTCAAGCTGAGCGATCTTGCCCTCGCTGCGAACCGTCGTCAGCTTTCCGTTTTGCACGCACATGCCCGCCGAGTCATATCCGCGATACTCAAGTTGCTTAAGCCCCTCCATAAGAATGGGCGTGGCAGGCTTAGCTCCAACATAACCGATGATTCCACACATATAATTCTATGATTCCATCATCTTCTTCTTTGGGCTTGTTTGTACAAGTAGGATTGTGGAAAAACGAAAAACCTCCTGAAAAATCAAGACGGTTGGATAGGATGAACTGTCAAAATCTGTTCGACGATTCTGTTTTCAGGTACTCTGAAAGACAGACTTATGTCAGTACATCAATATAATCGCCAAGGATGGAGCCGCTCCGGCCGCTCACACCGATCCCGAAAACTCTTGTCCCGAATCGGGTTGGGGAGCCTCACCACCAAAAACCTGTTCCTTCTTGGAGTAGCCATTGTGTTTGCTGGATCCTTACTCACATTAGGGTTCATTGCCTTCATTGCCCGCGATCTCCCCAATCCGAACTCGCTCACCGAACGAACGATCTCACAGACGACAAAAATCTACGACCGCACCGGTGAACATGTGCTCTATGAAATTTTTGGCGATGAAAATCGAACGCTCGTCCGTCTCCAAAAAGGGTTTTGTGGAGATGGAACCGAACTCGACCTGGATGAAAACGGCATTCCTCTTTTTGCTGCCCAGGCCACCATTGCTGCCGAAGACCATTCGTTTTGCGAACATTCAGGTTTTGATGTGAAAGGATTCGCACGCGCCATCTTCCAAAACCTCATCGGCAACCGCGTGGGAGGTTCCACGCTCACCCAACAACTTGTGAAGAATGCCATCCTCTCAAGTGAAAAAACAATCACGCGAAAAGCCAAAGAGCTCATCCTCTCTCTTGAGCTTGAACGCCGTTACACCAAGGACGAGCTCCTCCAAATTTACCTTAACGAAATTCCCTACGGCTCCACGTACTACGGCATCGAAGCGGCTGCACAAAATTATTTCAACACATCGGTAAACGAGCTCACCCTCGCGCAGGCGGCCACGCTTGCCTCTCTTCCAAAAGCAACGACGTTCTACCTGAACAATCCAGATCGTCTCCAAGCACGACGAGATTATGTGCTGGGCGAAATGCTTGACCAAACATTCATTACCCAAGAAGAACATGACGCCGCGATCCTTGAACAAACCCCAGTCGAAGTTTCCCTGACCAATATCGATGCGCCACACTTTGTTTTGTATGTAAAAGAACTCCTCGAGGAAACCTACGGCCGCAGCGCCGTCGAACAAGGGGGGCTCAAAGTAGTGACAACACTCGACTACGACATGCAGATAATTGCTGAGGAAGAAGTGCTCAAAGGTGTAGACGAGAACCGTGAGCGCTACGGGCTTACAAATAGCGCGCTTGTCGCCATCGACCCAAAAACCGGACAGATTCTTTCAATGGTCGGATCGAAAGATTACTTCGACGACGAAATCGACGGACAAGTAAACGTCTCAACCCGCTTACGACAACCTGGCTCCAGCTTCAAACCCATCGTGTACACCAAGGCGTTTGAGATGGGCTACACGCCCAACACGGTTTTGTGGGACGTGGAAACCACGTTCCCAACCGTCACCGGTAATTACACGCCTCATAACTATGATGGCGGTGAGGCAGGACCCATTCGCGTACGCGATGCGCTGCAGCGTTCGCTCAACATTCCGGCCGTCAAAATGGTCTACCTTGTGGGAATAGAAAACGCGCTTGATTTCGCCACAAGTCTTGGATACTCCTCATTTGGTGACCACTCGGCGTTTGGACTTTCTCTTGTCCTGGGTGGTGGTGAGGTACAACTTCTTGAACACACAAACGCGTATGCCACATTCGCGAACGAAGGCGTTCATTTCGATACCGCGGCGATCCTGAAAGTAGAAGATACTGATGGAACCGTACTTGAAGAATGGAAAGAACGCGAAGGAAAAAAGATCATTGAACCAAATGTTGCACGAACCATTTCATATGTTCTCTCCGACAACGAAGCCCGTGCCCCCGTGTTTGGTGCCTCAAGCTATCTCCAACTTGGTGAGCGTCCTGTTGCAGCCAAAACCGGAACCACCAACGACTATAGAGATGGATGGCTCATGGGATACACACCATCGCTTGCTGTTGGAGTTTGGGTCGGCAACAACGACAATACACCAATGAACAAGGCTGGAGGATCCATTGGCGCAGGACCGATTTGGAACGGATTCATGACACGTGTCCACCAAGGCAAAACCGTTGAGTCCTTTGCTTCTCCTGTGATCGAAGAAACAGGTAAAGCGGTGCTTGATGGTCGTGTGGGATCAACAACCGTCGTGGTCGATCGCGCCAGCGGGAAACTCGCGACGGAATACACTCCTGACTCTTACCGCGAAGAGCGCGCCTACGCCCAGTACCACTCCATCCTCCATTACGTTGACCGCGATGACCCGCTAGGGTCGATTCCTGAGAATCCAGAAGAGGATGAGATGTATGCACCTTGGGAGGCGGCGATTGCGGCGTGGCTTCAGAAGAAACGAGAAGAGACTGGTACAGAGATCCTCAATGAGGAACCTCCGACTGAGGAAGACGACGTACACGTGCCAAAAAATTTCCCTAGCGTCCGGATCAAGGATCCTGACAATAATGACGATCTCGATACGCGCAGCTTTACCATCTCCGTTTCGGCTGAAGCAAACCGTGGAGTTGAGCGTGTGGAGTTCTATATCGATGGACAATACCTTGGTTCGGATTCTAGCTCCCCATGGAGTCTCGCGACAACGATTCCAAGTTCCATCAGCCGTGGCGTA
>CAZELN010000016.1:0-23816 GCA_964513275.1 uncultured Gammaproteobacteria bacterium | reverse complement strand
CAAAAAGAAGAGCCCCGAGCGAAGTCGAGTCTCGTATCCGGGCGTTGAACGCTCGGGGACTCTTCTTCGCAGCGGGGCTGCGTGGTTCGCGCTACTTGCGGACCTGGATCACCTGCCAGGGCTGTCCCTGGCGCTCGACCACGAAGTCGGTCGCCTTGTCGAAGTCCTGGGGGAGGACCTTGACGCGGTCGCGGCCGGTGCCGGACTTGGAGGGGCGGATGATGGAGACCGTGGCCGTCGGCGTCGTGCCCTCGGGGAGGGGCAGGACGTTGATGTACAGGTACTCGCTGTTCTCGTCCCCGCCGTCGACGTGCTGGGTGACCTGGTTGGACTTGACCTCGATGGCTCCCACGATCGGGGAGCGGGTCTTGGGCGGAGTGACGCCCTTGAGCCAGATCTCCACGCCGTTGACCTTCGAGCGGTACATCTCCGGCCGGCCGTCGCGCGCCGGCTTGTGGGTCCAGGGCTCGAGTTCCCCCTCGAAGGAAACGGTACCGACGACGGTGGCGAGCAAGCCCTTGCGCTTGGTCATGTTGTGACCTTCGGCGTGGCCGTGGGTGCGGACGGTGGTGGTTTCGGATTCGGTGCTGGGCATCGGATTCTCCTGGTTGAGGTTGTGCCACCCGCAGGTTGAGACACTGCAGGAAGCAGCGGGGTGGTAGTGAGTTTTGTGCCGCAATGACACCAAAATCACTATCACCCGCCACTTTCAGCAGATGAATAAGATATCATAAACAAAGGCTTTTGTCAAGAATCCCCAATGGCGGGGGTTTACATCAAAACAAGCGCGTGTTTTAATCCTTTGCGATATAACCTTTTTGGAGGAACTATGAACATCAAACGTCTTTTTAAGCTCGGGCTCGGCGATATCGTGAGCATCTTTAACAAACCGTTTACCTACGTTGGCTACGCGCAGATTGAGCTTGATGGCGGACATATCAGCCGATGGCTGTATGACGATGAGGGTCGTATGCTCTGCGTGTCGCCTCAAGATGAGGAGCTTATTTTGTTCCGCGAGATTGAAGATGAACTTGAGCCTGAAGAGGAGCTCATTATTTTTCAGGGAAAAGAGTACGCCTTTGAGCAAGAAGGCGCTGGAACGGTTCAGGAATCAGAAGGGGAGTCGCCAACCGAAGAGGACGAACGGTTTCTTTTTTCCGACTACCAAACGCAAGGCGGAGAGATTGTTCGATTGGTTGAAAATGAGACCACAGGAGAAAGCACCACCTATGTTGGCACGTTCGTTTCCGATGAGGATGTGTCTGAGATGTAGTCGCTTGAGGCAATTCCAGATAAAATAGAGGTAACGATTGTTACCTCTTTTGGTTGTATGAAAAAATCTCTCGTTTTTTTACTTACCGGCGTGGTCGTGGTTCTCTCGCTTACGTTTGCGTCCTACGTGGTCTTGACACGGTTTCGTCCCGAGCGTGAGATTCGAGCCATGATGATCACGATGGCGAATCTCAAGAGTGTTGCGCAGGAGTCTGGATTTAGTTGGAGCCATCAGGAGGACGGCGAACGTGTTAGTACGACGCTCTATCTCAGTGGATCGATGCTTGTTGAGGACGACCTTAGCCTGAGCCACGCGACGAAGTTCCGCGTCGTTCATCTCTCACAAGAGGATTCGTATCAGGATCTTGCGGGTGAGCTGCGTACGATCGACGGCGAGTCATATCTGACGTATGAACCTCCAGGCCCGGACGTGGAGGGTGTGGATTTTGAGGATGAAACCTGGGTCGGATTTGGCGAAGGCGAGCTTCCACTGTGGGGGCCGATTCTTCCGGGACTCGAGGCTCCCATTGAGTCGATCCTTTCGCGGGATGAATGGTCTAGCGAGGGACGTGTACGATTGAAACATCTCCTGTCTTTTGCAGATATCTTTCACGTTGAATACAATGGACTTACGGAACTCGTCGATGGCGTGAATACGCGGTTGATCGATGGGACGTTTGATGAAGCGGCAATTGAGACATTTTTACTTGACCTCGTGCGTGCGAAGGAGGGACGACAACCAACAGAATCGGAGCGGCTAATCGCGAATCAAAGTGCTCGACAACTTTCTCGCCTGGCATTGCGCTTCTGGATTGGTTTGCAGGATCACTATCTCTACCGTTTCCAAGCTGTGGGAGGGTTTGTTGATCCCACAGGAACCGAGCTTCTACCGGTTGATAGTCGGATGGAATTTTCTGGGTTTAACGAACCGTATGAAATTACAGCCGGATCAATGGTGGAGTTTGATGACTTGTTTGCGGCTGTGTTTGGCGAGTTGCCAAGTGCGGGTTTAGAAGGCGATGCTCATGCCACCTTTTTGAGTGAGTCTGCGGCTCGACTTCCTGTCAAGGAAACTGAGTCTTCAAATGATCCTGACGGCGATGGGTTGGATACTCTCTTGGAGGCGTTTTATGGCACCAGCATCAGCGTGGCAGATACAGATGGCGATAGCATGAATGATGGAGACGAGGTTCGGAGCGGCCGCAACCCACGAGGAAAGGGATCTTTGTTTGGGTTTGGTCTATGACAAGACGCTCCTGGCGACGCACAAGCTCGAGTGACAACGACCTGCGGCTGGAGGTATTCCGGTACGCCGTTTTATTGTTTGCGGGGGTGATTGTGTTGAAGCTCTTGTTTATCCAAGTCTTCCAGCATGGTTTTTACGAGGCGCTCGCCAGTGGACAGCATGAACTATTCCAGGAGTTGATCCCAGAGCGCGGCGAGATTTATCTGCATGATTTTAAAGACGAGACGTTTGTTCCTGTGGCGGTCAATCAACAGCTTGCGTTCGTGTGGGCAGATCCTCGCGAGATTGAAGAGCCAGATGACACGGCAGAGGCGCTGGCGGAAATTTTTGGATATGGCGAAGAAGTGATGGACGCTCTAGAAGAACGCCTAGATCAGCCTGAGGATCCTTATGAACCTATCCAGCGCGAAGTCGATGAGAAAACGCTTGAGCGTCTGCTTGCTCTTGAACTCACGGGCATTCATTACACACGCGAAGCTTCTCGACTGTATCCCGAGCCGGAAATGAGTGGACATGTCCTTGGGTTTTTAGGCGCAGGAGAAGATGGAAGCCTTTCAGGCAAGTACGGGATCGAAGGATACTTCAACGAACTATTGACCGGCACGCAAGGATACCTCTTGAGCGAACGTGACATTGCGGGTCGTCTTATTGCGGTGGGAGAGCGTGAATATGAACCTGCACAAGATGGGGCGGATGTGGTTCTCACACTCGATCGCACCATTCAGTACAAAGTATGTTCAAGTTTGAAGGCGGCGGTAGAGAGACATGGTGCAGACGGAGGTTCTGTGATTATTGTGCAACCGTCGACCGGAAAGATTTTGGCGATGTGCGGCGCTCCCGATTTTGATTCGAACGACTACGGTGATGTCGCTTCTATTGACGTCTTTAACAACCCAGCCATTTTTGATGCCTACGAGCCAGGTTCCGTTTTTAAACCTCTCACCATGGCCGCGGCAATCGATGCGGGTGCGGTGACACCAGCGACGACGTTTACGGATACGGGTTCTGTTCTGGTTGACGGATGGCCAAAACCGATTGGAAACGCGGAAGGGAAAGTGTACGGAACGGTAGATATGACGCAAGTGTTGGAGGATTCGATCAACACAGGAATGATTTATGCCATGCGAGCGATGGGAATGGAGGCGTTCGTCCAGTACGTAAAAAGTTTTGGGTTTGGCCAGTACACGGGGATCGAACTCGAGACGGAGAATGCTGGTACAATCGACTCACTCGACATCGGGGCGGAGATTTATGCAGCGACGGCCTCCTTCGGACAGGGAATCACGGTGACGCCGTTGCAAATCGTTATGGCCTACGCCGCGATCGCCAATGGAGGAGTCTTGAAGGAACCACGTATCGTCGACGAGATTCAGTATCCTGATGGAACAATCGAGAAGCATGCGGCGCGTGATATCGCGCAAGTCGTGGATCCCAAGACGGCTCGACTTGTTTCCGCGATGCTTGTTTCTGTTATCGAACATGGACACGGAAAGCGTGCCGGTGTTCCCGGCTATTACATTGGTGGAAAAACAGGGACGGCTCAAGTCGCGAAGTCTGACGGAATTGGATATGCACAAGACAATACGATTGGTTCGTTTGCGGGATTTGGACCGGTAGAGGATCCGAAGTTTGCGATGATTGTGCGCATCGATAATCCGAAAGATGTGGTATGGGCAGAATCAACCGCCGCCCCACTGTTTGGGGAGATCGCCGAGTTTCTGTTACAGTACTTTGAAGTTCCTCCTGTGAGGGCGATTGAATAAATGTATGAAAAAGTTGATTCAACACGCGATTACCAGCAAAGCTAAGAAACTTTTGGCGCAGCACAAGCCGCTTATTATTGCGGTTACAGGATCAGTGGGGAAGACCAGCGTGCGCAATGCCATCGCTACTGTCTTGTCTATCAAATTTCGTGTTGGTACGACGATCAAGAATTACAATAATGAGTTCGGGGTTCCGCTCAGTATTTTGGGAGCAGAGTCTCCGGGTACATCGATTTTTGGCTGGCTCAAGGTTTTGTTCTCGACTCCAAAGCAGATACCCGAAGTATATGTGCTTGAATATGGCATCGACCGTCCTGGGGACATGAAATATCTTTGTGACATTGCGATGCCAGATATTGCGGTGATGACACGTATTTCTCCTGTGCACGCGGAATACTTCCGTTCGATTGAGGAGCTTGCGGAAGAAAAGGCCGTTTTGCTTGGATCTGCGAAACAGCTCGTGATTCTCAACGGAGACGACCCACGCGTTTTGGGACTGGGAGGTCATGCACATGTGCCGATTCTCACCTACGGATTTGCTTCATCTGCAAATGTTCGCGCGAGCGATTACACGTTGGAGACACGCGAAGATTTTTCGTTTGAACCAGGAGAGCATTTCTGCACGATCCGCGCCAACGTGACGGCACAAGATGGCGACCAGATCGACCTTGAACTTCAAAATCTTTTAGGCCAACACAGTGTGAGTGCGCTCTTGCCCGCGATCGCCATCGCCAAACATCTTGGCCTCACGCGAGAACAGATTCTCGAGAAACTTCCAACGACACAATTCGAACCTGGTCGCATGAACCCAATCCCTGGGATCAAAGGTTCGCTCATTATCGACTCGAGTTACAACGCCGCACCAGCCTCTATGGCAGCCGCGCTTGACGTACTCGCGGAGTTTCATCCAAGTGAAGGAGCGCGCCGCATGGCAGTGTTAGGTCACATGGCTGAGCTTGGACAGTATAGCGAACAAGAGCACCGGATGATCGGTCTCAAGGTTGGTGAAGTTGGCGTGGATCTCCTCCTCACGGTCGGCGAGCCGGCGCGCGATATTCGACGTGGGGCGATCGAAGCAGGAATTCCCGATGAACGCACACAGCATTTTGACTCACCGATGGATGCGGGACGCTGGTTAGACCGTGAGATTCACAAAGGTGACATCGTGCTGGTAAAAGGTTCCCAGTCTGCGCGTACAGAAAAGATCGTCAAAGACATCATGGCCGAACCGTTGCGTAGCAGCGAGTTGTTGGTACGACAAAGCGATTATTGGATACATTGAAATTTTTTTCCGTCGTGATATTATTCCGGCTCGTTGGTGGCACCAACCCACATGAGGAGCCGATGCAGGAGACGTTGTTGGACGAGTTTCAGGTGTACACGTCGAATGGGTGGGAGAAGGCAGAACTGGTCTGCGACCGACCAAGGTCGCGGATTCTCAAACTTGCTGACGGGCAGATTGTGAAGATTGTGAAGGGATCCGCCCGCGTGAGAGAAGATCCTCGCACGGATCCTGAACTGTCAGTGTGGCTCATGCGTAACCGACGCAGCTGGCGTCATCTGCGGCGACAAACGCATCCAGGACTGTTGCGTGTAGGGGAGCGTGTCGTCGATCACTTAGGCGATGAAGGTCACGTGTGCCAAGGTCTGGACGTGTGCGAACTCCAAGATCCCGCCCATCCAGCTCGACGCAACCTGCGTGCATTTTTGCAGTGCGCGATTCGGCTCTCGGAGGCCGCGGGTGTCATGCACCAAGCGGGTTTTGTCCACGGGGATATCACGCCCTCGAATGTGTGTTTCCATCAAGATTTTCCGGTGCTCATCGACTACGAGATGACGGTGCGCATCGGTCGCTATATCAGTCCGGATGCGGAAGATCCCCACTATCGGGCGATCTGCTGTACACCTGACTGCTGCTCACCTGAGCATGTGTTGCGTCAGCCTGTCACGCCGGCAACGGACGTGTTTTGTTTGGCGCTCACGATGCTTTCCTGGATAAGCGGTTGTGCGGGGGTCTCCCATACGCGCACGATCCAGTCCGTTCAAGAATCTATGTCGTTGTGCGCGCACGGCGTTTATCCACATTGGGAGGTGGTGGAGGCGCGTGTGGGCGAACCCGCGGTGATCGATGTGCTTAGACGTTGCCTGTGCGTCACGCCTTCGTCCCGATACGAGAACGGCGACGAACTCGCGCGGGTCTTGGATGAGCTTCTCAGAACACGTTCACAGGAAACGCTCGACCGTTCGTTGGGCAACGAAACCCTACGAGTGTCTGCGTCTCCAAATCTCACGCTGTGTCTCGGTTCAATCTGAAAAACGTCGACCACACGCCCTGGTCGATTTTATTTACGACAAAAACTCGCCGGGGCGAGAATTTGTTGCCTATCTGACCCCAGTTGAGTGGCATAGTCGATGATCAAGCGGGCGATGTCGATGTTTGTAACGGATTCGAGTTCCTTGAATCCTGGGTTTGCGTTTATCTCAAGGATGAGTGACCCACGTTTTGAACGAATAAGATCCACACCAGCGATTTCAAGGCCAAAGATACTGGCGGCGCGGATCGCCAAGTCGTGTTCCTCCTGCGTAAGTTCAACAACCGAGCCCGTCCCGCCATTTGAGGTGTTGGCACGCATATCTCCCTGCGTGGCTGTGCGTTGCATGGCGGCGATGACTTTTTCGCCAATCACGAATGCGCGAAGATCGCTTGACTTTGCTTCCGCAATAAACTCCTCGACGATTATCGGGTTTCCGTCGCGGATGCTGAGATAATCGACGATTGGCCAAAGCGACTCTTCGTCTTTGGCAAGAAAGACGCCCTTGCCGTGCGTACCGAACGCGACTTTTACAACGGTGGGGAAGCCAAGTTTTTGAGCGATCGCCACGGCATCCTCGGGTTTGCGAGCGATGCCCCAACGTGGGCAAGGGAGTCCGTGAGTCGCAAAGAGGATATGTTGTGTCAGTTTATTCTTTGCCCACGTAAATCCAAGTTCTCCATTTACTACTCGATATCCGCCGTCCTTGAGAAGTTGGATCGCATAGGTACGTAGACTTGGCTCCTCAACAAAGTTTGGACGAGAAATAATCACGTCGAGCTTGGGGAGTGGCTGCCCATCATGAAAAATCTTTCCATCCAAAAAAGAAAGGTGCGGTTCGTGGATTTTTACGATCGTGTGTCCCGCTGCTTGTCCTGCCTGCGTGAGCCGATCGACGCCTGTATATCCTTCATCACGCGGTTCGGAGAACATGAGAATTCCAACTGTCATAGATTTCAGATCCCTCGGTTTCGCCTCGGGATGACACAAGGTGTCATTTTTTCATAAAGACGCGTTCGGTGGCTTGAGGATGCAACGCGTCGCGAGTTGAGAGACCATCGATGAGACCGTGTAAGAGCATCTCGTCCAGAACCGTGTCGACCTCTTTTTTGGTCGTTGCTATGTGGAGCTGTTCTTTGTACGGCCTGGCACCGTTGATTCCACGGAAGTACCACGAGAGATGTTTACGAAATGTGACAATGCCGCGTTGGCTGTATTGTTCGATGTGGTACGCCAGGTGTTGTTTCACGACACGCACGCGTTCCTCCCGTGTGATGGCGTTTGGTTCGCGTCCAGCGAGCAGGTCTTCAATCTGCGAAAAGATCCATGGATTGCCGAGCGCTCCGCGAGCGATGAGCACGCCATCTGCTCCAGTCATTTTCAGTACCTTCAAAGTCAATGGAGGTGTGTGGATATCACCGTTCGCCAAAAGAGGAATGGACAATCCTTTTTTTACCTCGCCAATCAGGTTCCAGTCGGACTCGCCTGAGTATCCCTGCGCCTTCGTTCGTCCATGCAGCGTGATTAGATCTGCCCCAGCATCCTCGACGACTTTAGAGAACTCGAGACACTCGTGTGGATCCTCCCAGCCAGCACGAATCTTGATCGAAAGTGGTACGGTAATCACTGCTTTTATGGCTTTGATGATGTTGGTTGCCAGCGCAGGTTCTTTCATGAGCGCTGCCCCGTTGAAGTTGTGGACGATCTTGTAGACCGGACATCCCATGTTCACGTCAAACCCTTCGGGATGATGCTGCTCCTGGATGATACGTGCGGCTTCTGCCATCGTCGCTGGATCGCTTCCAAATAATTGTTGCACGAGAGGCCGTTCGTCTTTATGGATGTCCGTCATGTTGAGCGTCTTGTCGTTTCCCCGGACGACCGCCTCGGCACTTACCATTTCGCGAAATACAATCGGAAGCTGTGAGAAACCACGCACCACACGGCAAAACGCGCTATCCGTCATGTCGGCCATGGGGGAAAGCGCAACGATGGGTCGTGGAAGCTGTGACCAATCAAGTGTCATAACGAAACGAGACTATTCGAAAAATCGTTTTAGTTCAAGTATACTAAGGTCGTATGTCAAAATCGAAACAATCGTCCTATTATCTTTATGGTGCCGCCGTTTTAGTGGTTGTCGGCCTGGTTATTTTTGCGGCGAACAATTCCGTGGGTGAGTCAGCTCCGTCTCCGTACGATGATTTTGCCCAGTGTTTAACCGACACAGGAGTGAAAATGTACGGCGCGTGGTGGTGTCCACATTGTGAGAGTCAGAAAGAACTTTTTGGAAGCGCCTTCGACAGACTTACCTATATCGAGTGTTCGACGGCGGCTCGCACGATGAATCAAACATGCAAAGACGCGGGGATTGAAGGATACCCGACGTGGGAGTTCAGCGATGGATCGCGAGCAAGCGGTGAACAATCATTCGCGTCGCTCTCTGAAGCTTCAGGATGTGCGTTGCCTTCTCAAGAATAGCTATGCGCGCAACATCGAGATACGTGGATTGGATCATCGGCCTCGCTCTTGTCGGCGTGCTCTTTTCTGTTTACTCGCTTCTTCATAAAACCGGATTCACTTCCGGAGCGATTTGCAACCTGAGCGACACCTTTAGTTGCGATATTGTGAACCAAGGTCCGTACTCGGAGATCTTTGGAATTCCGATCGCATACATCGGCGTGGCGGGATATGCCTTTGTTTTTTTGGCGGCGGTTCTCAAACGAGAAAATCCCTTGGATCGAAGTCTCTCGTTATTTTTGCTGATCGCTTCAAGTGGCGGGTTTCTTTTTGCTGTGTATCTGACCGGACTTGAGGCGTTTGTCCTTCACGCCTGGTGCATCGTGTGCCTTGCCTCCCAAGCCACCATCGCGGGTCTTGTCGCGCTTTCGTTCCTGAATTATCAATCAGAACGCGTATGAAAATTTCATTCCATGGCGCAGCAAAGGAAGTGACCGGCTCGTGTCATCGGCTCGAGTTTCTTGATGCAGATGGGAGATCGCACGCCATCTTGTTTGACTGTGGGATGTTCCAGGGCGAGCACATGTGCGGCAGTAAAAATATACAGCCGTTTGGATTTGATGCACCCTCGATCGAGGCGGTGTTTGTCTCTCATCCTCATGCCGACCACACGGGTCGTTTGCCAAAGCTTGTGAAGGAAGGCTTCCGCGGGCCGATTTATATGGTGGAACCCTGTCGCGGACTGGCGAAGTTGGTGTTGGAAGACGCGTACCATATCATGCGCGAGGAAGCGGAAAAATGCGGAAGTTCTGTCTTGTATGAATTGGAAGATCTGAACCGAGTGTTTGAACAGGTGAAGAACGTGGCGTATCACGAACACATCGAACTTGCCCCAGGAATAACGGTCGTATTCCACGAAGCAGGGCATGTTCTTGGATCGAGTTATATCTCCGTGGATGCAGAAGGGAAACACGTGGTCTTTTCTGGAGACATTGGGAACGATGACGTACCGATTTTACCAGAGACAGAGCCGCTCTCCCATGCCGATGTCGTTATTTGCGAATCAACGTATGGACACCGCGAGCACGAGGGCATGAATACCCGAGGAGATAAACTTCGCGAGGCCATTCAAGAGATCATCAAGCTTCGAGGCGTGCTCATGATCCCCGCGTTTTCCATTGAGAGAACGCAGGAGCTTTTGTATGAAATCAACAAGCTGCTTCTGGGTGAGCTCCAGACAAAACTTCCTATTTTTTTGGACAGCCCCATGGCGATCAAAGCAACAGCACTCTATCGTCACTTCAAGAATTTCCTGAAGTTCGACGAGTCGATTTTGAAAGATCCAGACAAAGATTTTTTTAGCTTCCCGAATTTGCGCGAGACGCTCTCCGTGGCGGAGTCAAAGTCGATCAATGACGTGGTTCCTCCCAAAATTATCATCGCTGGTTCGGGCATGATGTCGGGTGGACGCATCATGCATCATCTCATTCGATACCTCCCTGACAAGAACAACCGACTGTTGATTATTGGATACCAAGCACAGGGAACCATCGGTCGGCGGCTCTACGAAGGGGCGAAGAAGGTGCGCATTTTTGGGGAGGATGTCAACGTCCATGCAAAGGTGAGTGCGATTGGTGCGTTCTCCGCCCATGCGGATATGAACATGTTGACACGATGGTTACATCCTGAAGACGGAACCATTCCCCAGAAAATTTTTCTTGTGCATGGAGATCCTGAAGCCAAGGAAGTGTTTGCTACGCATCTTCGCCATCAGTTACAAACCGACGTGATCGTACCGGAATATCAGAGTAGCCATGAATGTTAGAATGCGGTAGCATGCGACCGCTATGGATCAAGCGCACATACGGAATTTCTGCATTATCGCCCATATTGACCATGGAAAGTCGACCCTTGCGGATCGACTTTTGGAGCTGACAGGAGCCGTAGACAAGCGCAAGATGAAGGAGCAGATTCTTGATTCCATGGACATTGAGCGTGAACGAGGAATCACTATTAAGCTCACACCGGCACGGATGACCTACAAGGGGCACACGCTCAATCTCATCGACACACCCGGGCATGTGGATTTTGGATACGAAGTCAGTCGGTCACTTGCTGCTGTGGAAGGGGCGATTCTTCTTGTTGATGCCACACAAGGTGTCCAAGCACAGACGATCGGGAACCTTTATCTCGCACTCGAAGAAAACCTCGAGATCATTCCTGTCCTCAACAAGATCGATCTGCCGGCAGCCGACATTCACGCGCGAACCCAGGAGCTTGTCTCGCTTATCGGTTGTAAGCCCGAAGAGATCCTCGCGGTGAGCGGGAAGACCGGCCAGGGAGTGATGGAACTGTTGGATGCGATCGTCGAGCGGATTCCGCCACCGGAAGGAGATCCGTCAGCTCAAACGCGCGCGCTCATTTTCGATTCGTTCTACGACGATTACCGTGGGGTGATGGCGTATGTTCGCGTGATGGATGGAGCGCTCCAGAAGGGGAAAAAAGTAAAGATGATAGCTACGGGTGCTGATATTCAGGTTCTGGAGACAGGTGCCCTTACGCCAGGCGGACTCAAACCAGCGGATACGCTCGAGACCGGACAGATTGGGTACATCGTCACCGGACTCAAGGAACTTGGTGGCTGTCGCGTGGGAGATACGATCACGACTCCCAGTGAGCATCTGCCGCAAGCTCTGCCTGGATACAAAGTGGTGAAGCCCATGGTGTTCGCCGGCGTGTTCCCGCAAGAAGGAGATGACTTCCACCGGTTGCGGGAGGCCATGGAGCGTCTCAAACTCAATGACGCCGCGCTCGTCTACGAATCGGAACATTCGCCCGCGCTTGGCTTTGGATTCCGTTGTGGACTCTTGGGCATGCTGCACTTGGAGATTTTGAAAGAGCGTCTTGAGCGTGAGTTTGGAATTAGCCTCGTGGTCACCGTTCCTTCTGTTGCTTATGAAGTGGTCATGCGTCGCGGTGAGACGATCGTCATGAAGAGTCCTCTTGAACTTCCGGATCCGTCGCACATTGAAGTCATTCGCGAACCGTGGGTGAAGGTGGATATTGTCACGCCCAGCACCTACGTCGGTGCTATTATGCAACTGTTGCAAGAACGCCGCGGAGTGTACGAGACAACAGAATACCTGGCGGGCGATCGCGCGATACTCCATTATCAGATTCCGCTTGCGATGATCATCGTCGATTTTTACGATAAGTTGAAGAGCATCACGGCCGGGTATGCGTCACTTAATTATGAAGTGATCGCGTATCGAGATGCGGACGTCGTGAAGATGGACATGCTGGTCGCGGAGGAGCCGGTCGACGCCTTTTCGACGCTTGTGTACCGCGATGAGGCGGAGCGAGCAGGGCGTCGCATTGCCCATGTGTTGAAAGAATCGATTCCACGGCAGAATTTTGTGATCAAGCTCCAGGCGAGCGTGGGTGGAAAAGTCGTCGCATCGGAACGAATTTCAGCCATGCGCAAGGACGTGACGGCCGGACTCTACGGAGGCGACGTCACGCGCAAACGCAAGCTCCTCGAGAAACAAAAGAAAGGAAAAGCAAAGATGGCAGAACTCGGAAAAGGGCGTGTGAGCATCCCTACCGATGCCTACTTGAAAGTCTTAAAGCGAGATTCATAATTTTCGTGTCTACACGCTGGCTTGTCCATGAGCCGATTACATCTGAAGTCAAGCAACGATTCCCAGAATTCGACGGGACGATTTTGCAGTTACTGTGGAATAGAGGTTTGCGGACACAAGAGGAGATGGACGTTTTCTTAGGACCAGACTGGAGCCGTGATACGTATTCACCGGACTTGTTTACCCAGATGAAGCGGGCGGTTGTACGCGTGTATCAAGCTCTTGAAAACAAGGAGGTCATTACGGTTCATGGGGACTATGATGCGGACGGAACCTGTGGAACGGCAGTGCTGGTGACGGCGTTGCGGGAGATTTGTCGAGCACTGTCTTTCGACGAGCATAAAATGACGACGTACATTCCGCATCGAGAAAAGGAAGGATATGGGATGTCTGTTGAAACGATCGAACATTTACATGGGCATGAACAAACCAAACTGGTTGTGACCGTTGATTGCGGCATTTCTAACAAGTCGGCGATTGATCGGGGACATGAGTTGGGAATTGACACGATCGTGTGTGATCATCACACCATGCCCGCGGAGCTTCCAACGTCGGCCATCCTCATTCATCCACTTGTTCCAGGTGAGACATTTCCAAACAAGCAGTTGTGTGGCACAGGCGTAGCGTTCAAACTCGCCAGTGCCTTGATTGAGGAAGCGCGGAAGCGTGGTGGCGCATTCCCTGAGGGCCACGAAAAATGGCTTCTCGATCTTGTGGGGATCGCAACCGTCACGGATGTCATGCCTCTCACCGGAGAGAATCGCGTGTTAGAAAAGTACGGACTTCTGGTTCTGAATAAGACACGGCGCAAAGGGATTCAGAAACTCCTCGATGTCGCGGGATCAACGCTTGGACAGCTCGACACGGTTTCTATTGGTTTCCAGATTGGTCCTCGGTTGAACGCGGCTGGACGCATGACCCATGCGAACGAGGCGCTGCACCTGCTTATTGAGGAAGACGATCTGCGCGCAACGACCCTCGCCGTGCGTCTGCATGAGATCAACATGGAACGACAAAAAGCGTCACAGCTGATGTACGAACAAGCAAAACAACAGGTAGGGGAAGCAGCTAACGAGCCGCTCATCGTCGCCTATCAAGATGGATGGGGAGCGGGGCTTGTGGGACTTGTCGCGGGAAAACTTGTGAATGAATACAACCGACCTGTCTTTGTTGCGGGCAAAGAGGGAGAGAAGTTTGTGGGTTCAGGCCGCAGCATTGAAGGATTTGATGTGACAAAAGCTTTGCACCATGCGTCTGAGTATCTAGACAAGTTTGGTGGACATCCTCAAGCGTGTGGATTCTCCGTGATGGGCGAGGAACGATTTCACAAAGCCATGGCTCTGATGAAAGCGTACGCGGCCGCTGAATTGAAGCCCGAGGATGTTGAACCCAGACTCCAGGTCGATGCAGAGATTTTGCTTGATGACATCCATTGGGACTTGTTCGACGCCCTACAAGTCTTTCAGCCCTTTGGAATAGGGAACCCTCTTCCCTTGTTTGTTTCGCGTGGCGTGCGCGTGGCATCTTTTTCTGGAGTGGGACGCGATGGTGGACATCTTAAACTACGCTTGCAATCACAAACTGGTAAACTAGTGGAAGCCATCGGGTTTGGATTTGGCGCATGGGTGCAGAAGCTAACACTCGGTGCATGGATTGATGTCGTGTATGAAATCCAAGTGAATGAATGGAATGGGAATCGAAGTTTGCAAGTGAGGATTGTGGATTTACAACAAAGTTAATATGCACGTACATATTTATACAGACGGGGGGGCGCGGGGGAATCCTGGGCCGGCCGCGAGCGGCGCAGTTCTCAAATCTCCTGACGGGAAACTCTTGTCAGAAGTTTCCAAATACCTCGGCAGGACAACGAATAATCAGGCAGAATATACCGCGATTGTCATTGGGCTTGAACGTGCGTCTCAACTTGGGGCTACGCAGGTTTCTCTGTTCATGGATTCTGAGCTTGCGACCAAACAGCTCAAAGGCGAGTATCGCGTAAAGGATCCAGATATCGCCAAGCGGTTTCTCGAGGTGAAAAATTTGTTGCACAAATTTGATCGCGTAACCTTCACACATGTGCGTCGAGAAAAAAATAAAGAAGCGGATGCGCTCGTCAATAAGTGTCTCGATCAGCAAACAGGCTGAATGTGTTATACTAGAGGAATCGTATGAGCTTGTTCGGTAAGAAAAAAAGGAAAAGTTTTTTGGGGGTCGACATCGGCGCTAGCAGTATTAAGGTCGTCGAGTTTGAAGCAAAGAAAGGGAGACCCCTACTTATGACGTACGGGTATGCGGAGATTCCTGCGGATGAGGCCGCTGAATCATTATTCGACCAACCAAAGAAGACTGGCGAGCTTCTCGCACGGGTGTGTCAAGAGGCGGGAACCAAATCGATTTCCGCCATGGCCGCGCTTCCAACGTCACACGTGTTTGCGGCGATCCTCTCGCTTCCAGACGGAAAGGAAAAACGCCAGCGCCAAGCTGCGGTTGATGCAGAAGTGACCAAGCTCGCGCCACTCCCACTTTCAGAAATGATTATTCAGACGACGTACCTGGACGAGGAACAAAAGGGGGAAAAGACAAAACAGAAACAGTTTCGCGCGATGGTTACCGGGTCAGCCAAGACGTTCATCCAAAAGTACATCGAGATTTTTAAAAGCGCCAAATTAAACTTGCAAGCCATTGACACAGAGTCCCTTGCCCTTGTCCGGGCACTCGTCGGAAAAGATAAAGGCGCGATCATGGTCATTGACATCGGTTCGCAACGGACAACCATTATGGTGGTCGAGAAGGGGATCCCGTTTGTCTCGCGTTCCATTCAACTTGGTGGCGATACTGTGACACGGGCGGTCATGTCTCAGATGCGTCTGAGCGAGGAAGATGCCGAGCGGATTAAGCGCGACCTTGGAACGGTTTCCCCTGGTGGTTCAGGTCTTGTTGGAGATTTGCCAAAGGTGATTGAAGTGCTCATGCTTCCACTGGTGAACGAGATCCGGTTTGCGATGTCTTTGTATGCAGGAATGGAGTTGACGCTGATCAAGAAGATCGAAAAAATTGTCTTGACGGGCGGATCTTCTCATTTACCTCTGGTGCCTGAATATTTAGCGCAGACGCTGAATGTCAACGTGTATCGGGGCGATCCTTGGGCACGCGTGTTGTTTCCACAGGATCTCACGAGCGTTCTTGAAGAGATCGGCCCACGCATGAGTGTGGCGATCGGACTTGCGATGCGCGAGATGGAATAGTATGCCGAAAAAATCACTGCTCATGGTCGATCAAGACTCCCACTACGCGAAAATTTATGCAAATCGTT
Source organism: uncultured Gammaproteobacteria bacterium (assembly GCA_964513275.1). GTDB lineage: Bacteria > Patescibacteriota > Patescibacteriia > UBA9934 > GWF2-40-263 > UBA12478. The sequence continues at coordinate 7,812 of CAZELN010000016.1, read as the reverse complement.
TTGAGTCCGCTGGCTGGAAGGTGTGGGTGGAAGAGACGATTGTGAATGCTCGAAAGCGATTGAAACGAAGCGTGCCGCATGTTGTCATGATCGACCTAGAACCTTTGGATGAGGCACTTGCATTTTTGAAGGAGCTTCGAGCAGATGAACGAACAGCTTCCTCTTTGCAAATTGCTCTGGCAACAAAGGGGAATCGCCAGACGATGCTGAAAGCGCAAGAGGCTGGCGTGGACAGGTATATCCTGAAGGGACACTTTGTCCCGGCTGAGGCCGTCAAGCAAGTAAAACATCTCTTAGAAGAGAAAACGTCTTTATGAAAACACACAAAGGGTTTACCCTCGTCGAGCTTCTCGTCGTCATGGCAGTTATCGCGTTGGTTGTCGTGTTCGCCGCGCTGGCCGTGAATGCCGCCAGATCAAAAGAGCGAGATGCATCGCGTTTGGCGAATGTCCGTATCGTCCAATCCGCACTCGAGGACTACTTTAATGAGACCAATACGTATCCTGATGGTGAACTCCTTCCGTTAGGCGACACCGCTCAAAGCATTTGCTTGGGTTCGGATGGATTCGCCGCGGACTGCTCCACGTCGGAGTCTGTGTTTCTTCGAGTAGTTCCGGGAGCGTATGAAGATGGACTTGAAGGTATTGTGACCTGCGGCGAGCCATCGCGTCGAGCGTTTTGTTATAGTGTTTTGAACGATGGTGAATCCTATGTGATTCATTTTGAACTCGAGAACGCGTTCGTCCCGGTTGGGCTACAGGCGGGTATAAATTGTGCGACGCCGGAGGGAATGGAAGCCGGAATTTGCGCTGAATAATAGAAGGAAAAAACGATGCCGGATGCATCGTTTTTTGGTATAATCTTTTGGTATGTTTTGGATTTCACTCTTGGTCTTTGTTGTTGGGATTTGTATCGGGAGCTTTTTAAACGTGGCCATTTTTCGGACACCTGAAGGAGAACAGATGTTAAGAGGGCGATCGAAATGTCGCGCGTGCGAGGTGCCGATCGAAGGGAAGGATCTCGTTCCTATTTTGAGTTACCTGCGCCTGCGAGGACGTTGTCGATCCTGTAAGGCCGTCATCTCCTGGCAGTATCCGGCGGTGGAGATCGCGACGGGATTTTTATTTGTTTTGTGCTATCTGCTTGTTGTGACTCGAGACGCCGATAATCTGGGGCTCTTATTCATGGTGATGTATGTCATGCGATACTGGGTGTTTATCGCGTACCTCGTCATTATTTTTGTCTACGACCTTCGGCATATGCTCATCATCGACCGGTTTACGATTCCGGCGATGATCTTCGCGATCATCATGAACCTTTGGTTGGGAACCGTCCCAGCATGGTCGGTGCTTGTGGGTGGTCTCGTGCTGACGAGTTTTTTCTGGATTCAGTTTTTGATTTCGAAAGGAACGTGGGTGGGCGGCGGTGATATCCGTATGGGAGCGCTCATGGGGTTTATGTTGGGTCTCGAACACGGCTTGATCGCGTTGTTCATCGCCTATGTGTTGGGAGCGATGGTTGGAGTCGCCATGATGGCCACGGGAAAAGCGACGCGCAAGACGCCGGTTCCATTCGGAAGTTTCCTTGCGGTAGCGACCGTGATCGTCTTGTTCGTCGGTCAGCCGCTGATTGAATGGTACCTTGGGTTGTTTTTATGAAGAAACGTGAAGCCAAACAACGAATTGAAAAGCTCAAGGAAGTCATTGCCGAGCATCGGTACAATTATCACGTCTTAGACAAGGCGACGATTTCGGATGCGGCGCTAGACAGCCTTAAACATGAACTCTACAAGCTTGAGCAGGAATATCCTGATCTCGTCACACGTGACTCGCCAACCCAGCGTGTAGGAGGTAAGCCATTGCCGAAATTTGAAAAGGTCATGCACAAGCGGCCGATGCTTTCGATGGAGGATGTGTTCACGAAGGAGGAGTTCGAAGCATGGATTGCTCGCATTGAAAAATTCTCAACCTCGTCCGCCCAGTCCACCTATTTTTGCATGCCCAAACTTGATGGGCTTGCGGTGTCTCTTGTGTACGAGAACGGCGTGCTTGCGACAGCTGCGACGCGGGGAGACGGAAAAGTCGGTGAGAACGTAACCCAAAATATAAAGACGATCGAGTCGGTACCGTTGAGGCTTCGAGTGCCGGCAACCTCTCCTAGCCCTTCCTTGGGAAGGAAGGTGATCCCCAAGTATGTCGAAGTTCGAGGAGAGGTGTATTTTCCTGTGAAGGCTTTCGAGAAAATGAACCGCGCGCTTGAAAAAGCAGGTGAGCCAACATTCGCCAATCCTCGCAACACCGCGGCCGGTTCTGTTCGTCAGCTTGATTCATCGATTACTGCCTCGCGCGGGCTTGCATTTGTGGCGTGGGATTTGGACGGCGATTTTGGACAGCAAACCATGGCGGATGAATGGCGCATTCTTGAACAACTCGGATTCAGACCTGTTCCAGAAAGTAACGAACTTTTGACGATCGACAAAATTATGTCCCATTGGCTCTGGCTGCAACAGAGGCGGGAGGAGCTAGGATACTGGATCGACGGGATGGTGGTACGCGTGAATAACAATCAGTTGTTCGAGAAACTCGGGGTCGTAGGCAAGACGCCCCGGGGGCTGGTCGCCTGGAAGTTTCCCGCGCAAGAAGCAACGACGCGTGTGAAAGAAATCGAGTGGAACGTGGGACGCACAGGAGCGCTCACACCGGTCGCCATCGTCGAGCCAACGTGGATTGGTGGCACCACCGTGCAACACGCGAGCCTACACAACCTCGACGAGATCGAACGATTGGACGTACGCGTCGGTGACACCGTCGTGCTCTTCAAGGCAGGGGATATCATTCCAAAGATTAAGGAGACGATCATCAAACTTCGACCTGCTGGGGCGCACAAGACAAAGTCGCCAACGTCATGTCCTGTGTGCGGATCAAAAGTTGAGAGGCGAGAAGATGAAGTGGCGATGTACTGCACGAATCCTAGGTGTTTTGTTCAAGATCGTGAAGCGATATTACATGCGGCTCGCGCGTTTGAGATCGACGGTCTTGGGCCGCAAACGATCGCCACGTTACTCGAGAGTGGACTCATCAACACTCCAGCCGATTTATTCCGTCTGAGACCTGGCGATGTCCTTGGGCTTGAAGGGTTTGCCGACCTCTCTGCCAACAAACTTGTCGAACAGATTCAAGCGCGCAAGACGATCTCGCTTTCAAATTTCATCCTTGCGTTAGGGATTCGAAATGTCGGTGAACAGACGGCCGTCGATATCGCCAATCATTTTGGCACGCTCGAGAAGGTGATGCGGGCGACGCTTGCTGAGCTTATGGAGGTCGAGGGAATTGGTGATGTTGTCGCCAAGAGTGTGCGTGAGTTTTTCGATCAGGATCACAACCAGAAACTCGTGGAAGATTTTCTCAAGAATGGTGTCCATGTACGAGTACAGCAGTACAAGAGAAATCAAACAAAAGCGACCGGCAAAACGTTTGTAGTCACGGGCACGCTCGAATCGTTAGGTCGTGACGAGGCAAAGGAAGCAATTCGTCGCGCTGGCGGAAAGGTAGCTGGGTTCGTCAGCAAAAAAACAGACTTCGTGGTTGTGGGGGAGAATCCCGGCTCGAAGTTTGATGACGCCAAAAAGCTAGGAGTCCCCCTCTTGTCGGAGAAGGAGTTTCTCGCTATGATCCGTGAGTAATATGACGTTTACAAGAGAACAGGTTCTACAGATCGCGAAGCTCGCGAGACTCCATTTAGAGGAAGAAGATATCGTTAAATACCAGGACGACCTCGGATCGATTTTGGCGTACGTCGAGAAACTCCAAGAGCTTAGTACCGACGATGTCCCTGAGTTTCAGCACGCCGCAGGTGGAGTGAATGTCTTTCGCGAGGACGCAATTGAGAATTGTGATGAGGATGTCAGGCGACGAGCCATCGACAATTTTCCCTCCCGGGAAGGCGATCTCTTAAAAGTACAAGCGGTTTTTGAGAACCGAACAGAATAGGTATGGACGTATCAACACTGACAATCAAAGAAGCTGGTGAGAAACTCGCGAGTGGAGAATTGACGGCCGAGGCGCTCACGAAGAATTGTTTGGATGCCATCGAACAAGGCGACGGCGAGATCAAGTCGTTTTTGAGCGTATCAGAAACGGCGCTCAAAGAAGCATGTGCGATTGACGCGCGACGGGCTGCAGGCGAGTCGCTGGGTCCGCTTGCTGGCATTCCTGTAGGAGTGAAAGATGTTATCGTCGTACAAGATTGGGAGACGACGGGCGGTTCACAAATACTTGAAGGCTATCATGCTCCTTATGATGCAACGGCGATTCAGCGTTTACGGTCGGCTGGAGCGATTCTTCTTGGTCGAACAAATTGTGATGAGTTTGCCATGGGTTCGTCAACGGAGAATTCACATTATCCCGCGACCACAAATCCGTGGGACAAGACAAAGGTTCCCGGTGGATCTAGTGGCGGTTCCGCGGCGGCGGTTGCGGCTGGGTTTGTCCCAGCGGCTCTTGGTTCCGAAACAGGAGGCTCGGTTCGGCAACCTGCTTCATTGTGCGGAATCGTCGGTCTCAAACCGACATACGGTCGTGTTTCTCGTTACGGTTTGATGGCTTTGTCTTCAAGTATGGATCAAATCGGTCCACTCGCTCGAACCGTTGAAGATGTGGCGATGCTCCTTGAGGCCATCGAGGGACGAGATCCAAAAGACGGAACATCGGTTGAGCTCTCAAATACCACCGTGCCGGCTCTCATTGATAAGTCGGTTGATGGGATGACTTTGGGCGTGCCGAAAGAATATTTTGCCAATGGAATGGATTCGCAAGTCGCCACTGTCGTGCATGAGGCGATCGCAGAACTGGAACGAGCGGGTGCCAAGATTCAAGAAATTTCCATGCCTCACTCGGAGTATGCATTGGCGGCGTACTACATCATCCAACCGGCCGAAGCCAGCTCGAATCTTGGACGGTTCGATGGGTTGCGCTATGGCTATCATTCCGGCGGGGAGAATTTGCAAGAGACGTACGAGCGAACACGTGGTGAGGGATTTGGAAAAGAAGTGAAGCGTCGTATCATGCTGGGATCCTACACGCTCTCGGCAGGATACTACGATGCGTATTATCGAAAAGCGCTCAAAGTACGCACGTTGATCAAACGAGATTTTGATGAGGCGTTCAAGATCGTCGATGCGATCGTGTGTCCAACGAGTCCGACGGTGGCCTGGAACATTGGCGAGAAATTTGATGATCCGCTGGCGATGTACCTGGCTGACATCTACACTGTGACCGCGAACCTTGCGACGGTGCCTGGGATGTCCGTTCCCTGTGGCTTCGTCGACGGTCTGCCTGTTGGACTCCAGATTCTGGGAAAACCCTTTGATGAGTACACGCTGTTTCGAATCGGCGCGACGTACCAAGACCGAACAAATTGGCACAAACAAACACCGACATGATCCCGTACTTCCAATTCACGACGATTCCCTTAGGCCCCGTCACCATCCAGGTGTGGGGTCTTATGGTTGCGCTGGGAATCCTGGCGGCGACGTGGGTAGCCACAAGGATGGCTCAGCGACGCAGGCAGGATTCTAAGATCATTTGGGACTTAAGCGTGTGGGTGATCGTTGGGGCGTTTGTTATGGCGCGTGTGTTCATGGTGCTGTACGAGCCGCAATTTTATTTCTCGGACCCACTCGAATTTTTCCGCATTTGGCACGGAGGCTTTTCGATCATGGGAGGATTTCTTGGGGCGACGATCGCGGGGATCTGGTTTCTGCGCCGCAAACACGTCGATGTTCATGCGTATGTGGACACGGCGATTTTCGGGCTGCCGGTTGGAATCTTCATCGGCCGCATTGGGTGCTTTCTCATCCATGACCACCCAGGCACGCTCACAGATTTTGCACTGGGCGTGAAGTATCCCGACGGAGTTCGACACGATCATGGCTTGTACGATTCGATTAACGGGTTGGTGTTGTTCCTGCTCTTTCTCTTACTCGCTCATCGCGGCGCCAAGACAGGAACGTACATCGTCGTATTCTTGATCTGGTACGGTGTGGTGCGATTCTTGCTCGACTTCCTGCGCGCCACGGACGGCCCGATCGTCGACACTCGTTACTTCTCGCTCACTCCCGCCCAATATACCGCGATCGTCATGGTTGCTGGGGGAGTGTGGCTTTGGAGGAAAAGATTGTCGAGCAAAGTTTGACAAAAAGAGCATTCAAAAATAGCCTAAAAGATAGGGCTATTTTCATTTATCCACACGACCTGGCTAATTTTATCGCTACCTATGCCTAAGCTGCCTAAACTCTCTGATGAGACGCTCGAACTCTTGGGACTCAAACCCAAGGATATGACTGTCTACACGCACCTTCTCAAATTGGGAACCGCACCCCTGCGCCGCATCGCGCAGGAAACTAACCTCAATCGCGGAACCACCTACGATGCCCTCAAACGCCTCATCGACGTTGGGCTTGTCTCCCACATGGACGCCAAGACGCATCGCTACTTCACGGCCGAGGATCCACAAAAACTCAGTGGCCTTGCCGTGCGGCGCGAAGTCGCGATCCAAGAAGCTCAACTTAGACTCAAAGATGTCGTGCCGCAGTTTCAAGAGCTTCTGGGATCAAGTAGTCACCGACCGAGCGTTCGCTATTACGAAGGCGAGTCGGGTGTGCGAGACATCCTCACAGACGTACTCAAGACAAGCGTACACGCCAAGGACAAACTCTTCCGCATCTATTCCTCCGAGGGGATTCGCGATCTCATCGCGCATGCCTGGCCGGGGTTCATCAAACTTCGCGTACGCAAAGGTATCCGCGTGAAAACGATTTCGATCGGAGCTGGTGGACGGATCCATGGACTGGACGAGCGCAAATGGCTCACGCAGACGAACAAGGCTCCGTCGTACATCTTCATCTATCCAGGTAAGACCGCCTTCGTGTCGTTGGATGAACGTCGGCAATTGTTCGGCGTCATCATCGAGGACGAGGCTATCGCTGCCACACAGGAGATGATCTTCGATGCGTTGTGGAAAATGATGTGAGTGGGTTGGTCAGGTACTACATGTAAAATTTCTTGCTGGCAAAGCCGGGCCAAGTAAATTTTACATGTAGCACCTGACCACCTGGAGGAGACGTGACCACAGCTGCCGTTGTGATGCTCTGCGGTCCCCATGACGAAGGGGACCAAACGCCTGTACGCCGCATCGATCACGCGATTCAGCTCGCGCTTACGCTCGACGTCCCGCTGTTCGTGGCGGGTGATGCCTTCAGCGGTGAAGAGATTTGTCGCTTCCAGACGCGTGCCTGGCATGCCGGAGTAGAGACGGTCATTCCCGCCTTCGACCCACGCCACTGCACGCTCGCAGATGTGCAGGCTGTCGCTGCGAAGATCGTTGAGCACAGGCTCGATCGCCTTTCGCACCTCCACCTCGTCACTGACTGGTGGCACATGGATCGTGCGTTGACGATGCTCGATCGCGAGCTCACGAGCATTCTCAACCGGACAATCGCTGTCCAGCCTTCCTCCGTTTTCACTGGACCGACTCCCTCGAGTCTGGTTCACGAGAACGAGCGCCAGGGTCTGCAAGATTACCTCGCCGGCCGCTACGGCCAGCGCAGAGTCATCGGCCCGCTCCGCCACGGCTCCGAACTCTCTCCCTGAGAAGAAAAAACGCGCTAGGCACAACGGCCAGGCGCATTTCTTTTTATCCAAGCAAGGTTCCCCAAAATCCTTTTTTCTTTTCTGTCGTCAATGTGGGCGCTGATGTCTGGACTGTTCCCTTTAAGCTTGCAACGAACTCCTCGATTCGACGCATTTCTCTCTC
>CAZELN010000015.1:0-24282 GCA_964513275.1 uncultured Gammaproteobacteria bacterium | reverse complement strand
CTACCACGTGCCTCGATCGAATCCTGTGTGTTCTTGGGGGCACTTGCCTTGGATGGAACCATCCGTGCCGTACAAGGAACCCTTACGGCGGCGATCATGGCCAAGAGTCGGCAAGTCGAATCGATGTTTGTTCCAATGGAAAACACGCAGGAAGCAACGGCCATCGGAGGACTCGCAGTCTATGGTGTGTGCTCACTTCAATCTCTTGTGGATCATCTCAAAGGGATCCAACAACTACCATGCGCTCAGAAGAGTCTCCTTACCACCACAAATCCCACGAGCGATTTTTGCGCGATCAAGGGACAGGAAGGCGCCAAACGCGCACTTGAAATCGCCGCTGCGGGCGGACACAACATTTTGCTGAAAGGCCCACCGGGTGCTGGGAAAACTCTGCTGGCACGATCACTTCCATCGATTCTGCCAAGACTGACACACGAAGAATCCATTGAAGTCACGGCGATTGCCTCTGTGGCTGGAACGCTGCCAACAGGACAGGGACTTGTCCAAACTCGACCATTTCGTTCACCACATCACAGCTCCTCAGCGGTCTCATTGGTAGGTGGTGGGACGTGGCCAAAGCCAGGCGAGGTTTCCCTCGCACATCGAGGCGTCTTATTCCTCGACGAACTCCCTGAATTTTCCCGCTATGTCCTGGAACATTTACGCCAGCCATTGGAGGACGGATCTGTGACGATTTCGCGCGCCGTAGGATCGATCCAATTTCCCGCGCGATTCCTCCTCGCTGCCGCGATGAATCCTTGTCCGTGTGGTCACCTCACCAACCCGCACAAACAATGCACCTGCACGCTTAATCAAATTACAAAGTACCAAAAGAAAATTTCAGGACCACTCCTGGATCGATTCGATTTGGTGATCGAGGTTCCAGCGGTAGAGCACGATAAACTCTTGTCAGATAAAAAACCTGAATCGTCGTCGGGTATTTGTATGCGTGTCGAAGCATCCAGGGAGAGACAGCGCGACCGTCTTGCTGGGCTTGAATTATTTACCAATAGTGAGCTTAATTCCTCGCAACTGGACGATCTTTGTCCACTCACACCAGAAAATAAAACACTTCTCGAGATCGCGTTACGATCTAACCGCCTTTCCGCGCGCGGATTCATGCGCGTCCGCAAAGTCGCCCGCACCATCGCCGATTTGGCTGGAAGTGACGAAGTCGAGATCGAACACATAGCCGAGGCATTGCAGTACCGGGAGCAGGTGAAGCTGGATTAAATTGAACTTCGGTTGGCTGAGAGAATCTTCCGAGGTCTCACGCTGACAAGAAAATATCGACAACTATAAAAAACTACCATTTCCTATTTGTCCCGATCGGGACAGATGCAAAAACCTATGCAACGAAAAAGAAACGCGCCTACTGAGGAAATTCTTAACACACTCTTGGAGGGAACAGAGTTACTCTTGGAATGGATGGAGAACCCACATGCTCAAAGACGACGCATCCGCGGTATTCTCACTCACGAAGAATGGGAGAAAATATTCGGCGACCAAAAGAAAAAAGCAGCTCTTCGACGAATGAAGAAAAAGAAATGGATCATGGATCGAGAGCTAGGAGACACGGTAGCGTTTGAACTAAGCAACCAGGCAATTATCGAATATTTGAAAGCATCAATTAAGCGAGAACCTTCTCGTCCAGGAACACGGGAAACTTTGGTTGTATTTGATTTTCCAGAAGCCGCGCAGAGCGGACGGAAGGGTTGGCGTCGGTTGTTAAAAACACTTGGCTTTAAAAGACTGCAACTCAGTGTCTGGTCAACTATGAGGGATATTGGTGATCAGATTCTCGCACTTGTAAAGGCTCTCAAGATCGAAAAGTGGGTTCGAGTCTACTCCGGAACACAATTGAGCTAAAAACGCATCTGTCCCGATCGGGACAGATGCGTTCTGACATTCACACTTTGACAGTTCAAGCTTGGGTATCCGAGATTAAGCTTCGGCGATAGGACGTGCGCCCAAATCTGAAATCTTTTTGTCAAGCACAATCCGGAGTTGGTTTATCGTATTTTCAGAAGACTCAAAGCGCCCACGAGCATCTTCCAATGCTTTTGAATAGGCATCCATATATCGAAAAATTGGTTTTTTGTTGGCGGAAGCAGTCCTTTTTAATAATGTTGCATCGTCTGGATCCTCCAGAATAAGTCGAATAATATGCGCCATCTCTGTTTCCAATTCGTGTATGATCTCCATCAAACGCGCCGTGTCCTGAGCTGCCCTTGCTAAATCCTGCACAGCAACATCATAACGACGAATCAATTCTGATCGGTTAGTCTGTTGAAGTTCTACAATTTCGGCATGCCTAATAAGCTCCTTTTCTTTCTGCGTTCCGCCAAGTGTACGTTCCATATAGGGATAAATTTTATTCCAAACATCTCTTATGTTAATCCTAGTGCGGCGTGAAGACAACAAGACTAATAGCACGAGTTTAACGTACGACGAAAAATTTTAAAAAAATCTCGCATACAAGTAGATCGATCCAAGCAACGCAACCCACCCAATCCCAATCATATCCATCAACCGCATCCGCGAAACAAATTCCTCCCAATCAGACCAGCCGCCGTACTTCCAACTGAGTCTACGACCAAAGAATAAACACACGAACAATGCGACGAGTCCAAAAACGGGAATGAGCGAAATCAAAAACCAAAAATATAATCGTGCGCCACATGTCCAACCTTGTGTCCACAAAAGAGCGCCGAGCGATGGCCCTCGCAGATAACGCGCCTTTCGTCGATCATCCGGAACAAGCTCGAGCGTAAACTCACAACCGTTACATTTCTCATTCCATTCCTCAACCTCGCGTTTACAAGACGTGCATGTCTTCATACACGGTTCAGTATAGCAAAACAGACCCTCATCGGTCTGTTTTATCTCACGTAATCAAGAGGATTTTGGAATTTCCCATTGCGGATCACTTCAAAGTGCAAGTGCGTTCCGGTACTTCGTCCCGTGGTTCCCGTTTGGGCAAGCACCTGGCCTGTACTCACAACCTCTCCTACAGCGACATAATTCTTCGAATGGTGGGCGTACCGTGTGACATACCCATCGCCATGATCGACCTCGACACAAAGACCATATCCACTGCGCCAACCACTATAAATGACGACTCCTGCACGCGCCGCGTAACTGGACGTCGTGTAGTCACCATCGATGTCCACTCCTGTATGCCGCCAACCGTAATACTGCGTAATGGTATGCCAATCTGTCGGCCAGACCCAACCGCCCACGACCACAGAAGGAGCGCTTACAGACGGAGCGGTAAAGAGTGTCGTGATCGAGGCGGAGCTTCGCGTTGTGGCAACAGGCGATGGTGGTTCTCCTCCTGGAAGCAACAACTCGTCTCCGATGGCAAGTCGGTTCGCGCTCTCCAATCCGTTTTGAGTCATGATGGTTTCAACATCCACAGAATAACTACGCGCAATTCGTGAGAGGGTGTCCCCATTTCGAACGGTGTAAAGAATTCCATCGACGGGCAAAATCTTGAGCTCTTGTCCAGGACGAATGGTACTGGTGTAGCTCAATCCATTGGACCATAAAATCGTTGAGAGGCTCAATCCAAAACTCTCGGCAATGCGGCCGAGCGTATCTCCTTCTTGAACAACATAGCTCTCAATCTCGCTGCGGGTTGGAACCTGAATGGCTTCTTCCGCAACCTCTTCACCCACACTTGGCGTGGCGGTCTCTTCCAAAAAATCCAAATCCGTTTGGCGCCGCGCATCCACGACCGTACCAGAGATATAGGAAGACTGAGCGCCAAGCGTCACCACAGGCGACCCGGCTTCAACCACTTCCAAAATCGTGGAGTCGTCTTCAGAAACAAGTTGATAGAGCAGACTCCTCTGACCAAAATCCTCTGCCCGCACATCACGAGCAGAGAGATTCACCCACATGACACCAACAACAATAAGGGACATGAGTACGTGAATCGTAAAGCGATTAGAGATCAAGTAGATCACGCGATGTTTGGCTGGCAGCAGGATGTTCTGAATAGATCGACGAATAAAAAAGAACAACCGAAATCCAGGAATACCCGCCACACGAATAAAAAACAAGCCGATCGCGGTACATGGTGCAGCCAGCTTTTTCAACCACCCTGGGCTCTGTTGCTTGAGGAAAACCATCCCACGCAAAAAGCCCAGCAGTATGCGTACAACAAATTGTTTGACAGCAAAGTTCAGACAAGAAAAATCTATAAAAAAAATGACTTTTTGTCAATGGGCTCGTGTTGTTCCTTCGCGTCCGTAATCATCAGAAAATCGTTCGATATCGTCCTCACCAAAGTAATCGCCGCGCTGAACTTCGATGAAGACAAGTGGCTCATCTCCAATATTTTGCACGCGATGTTTTGCGCGAAATGGAACGAAGAGAATCTCCCCAGCACCGTGATCGCTATTCTTGTCGTCGAGTGTAAATAGCGCTCGACCAGAAATAATGACCCAAAACTCTTCTCGGCGTTGATGGCGCTGATAGGAGAGTCGTGCTCCTGGATTCACGGTAATACGCTTCACTTGGTGCGTAGACATGACTTCAAGGATGTCGTAGCGTCCCCATGGACGGATGTTTTCTGCAAGTTCCATATTTTATTGACATAAAGACGTAAAAAACCTAGTATTCCAGTCGTTAAGTCGTTTAGTCATTCAACAATTCAGTCACTTTCCTATGTCCATTATACAGTACGCTATCGCCGCTGGAGTGCTTGCCATTCTCTGGGGCGCGGTTCTTACTCAGTGGATCCTGAAACGTCCAGCTGGGGAGGGTAAAATGAAGGGAATCGCTTTGGCGATCCAAGAAGGGGCTTCCGCTTACATGGCACGTCAGTACAAGATGATCGCCGCGATCGGCGCCGTCATCTTTGTGATTCTAGGATTCAGCCTTGGCTGGACCCTCGCGATCGGCTTCTTAGTCGGGGCGGTCCTTTCCGGCGTGGCTGGATTCATCGGCATGTCGGTTTCGGTACGTGCAAACGTCCGTACAACCGAAGCCGCCAAGACCGGACTTGCCGCAGCACTTGATGTCGCGGTGAAAGGCGGAACAGTCACGGGCCTTCTCGTGGTCGGTCTCGCGCTCTTGGGAGTCGCTGGCTTCTACGGCGCGACAAACGATCTGAGCGCGCTCATCGGACTGGGATTTGGAGGCTCGCTCATTTCCGTGTTTGCTCGATTGGGAGGTGGAATTTTTACAAAGGCTGCTGACGTGGGCGCTGATCTTGTTGGAAAAACAGAAGCCGGAATCCCAGAGGATGATCCTCGCAACCCAGCCGTCATTGCTGACAACGTCGGTGATAACGTTGGCGACTGCGCAGGCATGGCCGCAGATCTTTTTGAGACGTATGCAGTGACGTTAGTCGCTGCAATGGTACTTGGCGGACTTATCTCACAAGATGCGACACTGACTCTTTTTCCACTCGCCCTTGGCGCGATCGCCATTGTCGCTTCGATCCTGGGAACCTTCTTCATCAAACTGGGAAAGAGTGAAAATATCATGGGTGCGCTCTACAAGGGGCTTGCCGCCGCCGGAATTCTTGCTGCCGCCGGATTTTGGTTCGTCACTCAAGCGTTCAACCTCAGCAATGGACAAGAACTTTTCTGGTGTGCGCTCTTGGGACTGCTCATCACCGGGCTTCTCATCATGATCACAGAGTATTACACCGCAACAGAATACAAGCCGGTCCAAAAACTCGCGGAGTCTTCGCAATCCGGACACGGCACAAACATCATCGCTGGTCTCGCACTTTCCATGAAAGCAACCGCGCTCCCGGTTCTCACGATCGTCCTTGGAATTCTTATTGCGTACTCGCTCGCTGGCCTCTACGGTATTGCCATCGCGGCGGTGGCAATGTTGTCTCTTACAGGAATCATTGTCGCGATCGATGCCTACGGTCCCATCACGGACAACGCCGGCGGGATTGCGGAGATGGCTGAACTTCCCGAGTCTGTCCGCGAAGTCACGGATCCGCTTGATGCCGTCGGCAACACGACGAAAGCCGTCACGAAAGCGTACGCCATTGGCTCAGCCGGACTCGCCACCCTCGTCCTGTTTGGTGACTACATCCATACGATTGAGGCAACCGGTGCACGTATCGCATTTGATCTGGTCGATCCACGAGTTATTGCTGGACTCTTCTTGGGCGGTCTCATCACCTACCTCTTCGGCGCCATGGCAATGGAGGCAGTCGGAAAAGCGGCGGGAGCCGTCGTCGAGGAAGTGCGCAGACAATTTCGTGAAATTCATGGCATCATGGACGGCACTGCAAAGCCTGAATACGGCAAAGCCGTCGACATCGTCACCACACGTGCAATCAAGTACATGGTTGCTCCCTCACTCCTGGCCGTCCTTGCTCCCATTGCTGTTGGATTTACCTTGGGCGCAGAGGCGCTCGGCGGACTCTTGATCGGATCGATCATCACCGGACTCTTTGTCGCGATCTCCATGACGACTGGTGGTGGCGCTTGGGACAACGCCAAAAAATATATTGAGAAGGGAAACTACGGTGGAAAGGGAAGTGATGCACACAAGGCGGCCGTGACCGGCGACACCGTCGGCGACCCGTACAAGGACACCGCTGGTCCAGCTCTAAACCCAATGATCAAGATTCTCAATATTGTCGCCCTGCTCATCGTCTCGCTTATCGTATAAACAATAACACCTCGGCCAACTTCCTGGACGAGGTGTTTTTTATTGACCAAAATCGTTTGTCTGTGTTACGTTCTGCGCGCTCTTGGAGCATGCATGAATCGATCTTTTGAACGGGTGTTCTTTCCCGAGTCCACCATCGCTGGATGCGCAGCCACCTTCCGTGCCGGCGTCTGGTACATCGCCTATCCCACCTCCGTCGACGCAATCCCGCGCCTTCAAGATTGGCGCAGCCGGAAGGATCCCGATGTACAGGCGCTCCCGTCGTTCAACGGGAAAGAGCTCCGATTCGAGGAAGACTTCTGGGGAGTGAACCAGCGAATCCGGAGGATCAACGCCTCCAGGATCATCATCATGGATGGCGACACTACGCCGCTGCACGCTCGCGCCAAGGCGTTCTTCGACCAGCTCACCCTCGAGCTTCGTACTAAGACCGCGATCATCATCCCGAACGAGAACGTCAGGGTCCTCTGGCCGATCACCGCGCCGCCCCGTGTGATCACCTGGGACGAGCTCGACACGCTCCTGCGCTAGCCTCTTCTTCAACCCGCCATACGACCGGCGGATTTTGTTTACAAAGAGGAGAGCGACGAAAACGATTGGTCAAAATCAATAAGGTACACGTTCGGTGGTTTTTCGAGTTGGATCTTTCCTTCTAGATCTCGTTGAAACACGAGGACAAAATTACCTTCATGTTCATGTCCATGGTCAATCCGAAGCGTCCGCAAAGCCTCCTTAATTTTCTCCATTTGGACACTGATATGCCTACGATAAAGCGTTGTTTGACTCCCCCATGTAGAACATGACGGCCCGTTGAGTACCCGCGTAAACACATCCGCATTTTCAGGATCGTGCTTGTCGGCTGTGACGGAAACGATGGGCTCGACTGGCACATACGAAAATCCCTGTTCTTTCCAAAACTCTGATGCTTCATACGCCTTTCGCCACGTGAGGTATGCCTCCGGGAGAATATGTCTCACAATAAGACGCTCGCGCAAAGAGACATCCATTCCGGGAACCTGATCAAGCAATGTGGTGCTTGACCCTGTTTTTTCAAATTGTCCACGAAAAAATAAATCGTAATGCTGCTCGTACAGTGGGGTATGGCTTGCGAGAGAAAGCAATCGCTCATGCATTGTTTTATCCTCCTCCAAAATTTCCTTTCGATTTTCCTCGGTAAGAAATTCCAATAGTCCCACGGCCATTTCATGATCCTCTTTATGCTCACGAAACATCCGTTTAACAAGTCCTGTCTGTGCCTCCCTGGGAAGATCCACAATAAGTTCAGCCATTTTCTTTCTGATCAGCGGAATCTTGCTCTTCAAACCTTCTTCTATGAGCGTTACAACTCGTGGAAGAAATCTTTCTTGTTCTTGTGCTGACTCATTTTTAATGAGCTGGATCGCGATTCTCTGCAACAAGATATCTGGCTGTTCAAGAAATTCCTCAATGAGAGGTATCCGCTCTGTTTCTGGAAGCAAAGCAATGATGCGGGCAGCGGTATAAGAAATTTCTGATGTCCTTTGACTCAATCCTTTTTCCACGAGTTTCGTTAGCACCGTCATCAACTCTTCCTGATCCTCTGGAGCCACTTCTCCAATAAGTTGTGCTGCCTTCCAACGGACACCCCAATCAAACGGATGGTTTAACCCTCTTCCAACAACGCGTGAAGCCATCTGTCGAAGCGCTTTTTGTTCCTCTTGCGGCACGTCTTTAATGTAACTGATGGCTGCCATGCTTACCTCTTCATACGGATCCCTCAGAGCCTGAGCGATAAGTCTTGACCGGTCTTGCACCGGAGCTTCCATCATAAAATGAATAGCCGTAAAACGCTCCGTAAGGGACTCACTGCGCAAGTCTCGCCTGAGAAGTTTTGTGACCATTCCCCGTAATCGATCCTGTTCCTGGGGCGACGCATGATTGATTTGTTTTATGGCAGCCTCCTGCACGACCCACTCTTTGTCAGACAGAGCTTGCTCGATCAACCTTGCGCGATCCTCTTGAGGCACAAACTCAATAAACCGAATCGCCTCTGATCGACTGCGTACGCTCGAGTCCTGCAGCTTGGTCTCTACGTGGCCAAGCAACATGGTTCTCAAACGCTCCTGATCCTCAGGCGTTGTATGGTTGATGACCTGAGCAGCCTCCCACGTGTATTTCCCTTGGAGTCCTTTTTCGACCACAGGTCTCACCAGAGGAAGAAGCTTCGCCTGTTCCTTTTTTGAGACTTGTTCCATCATCGCAACAGCTCGCAACTGGATTCCCATGGATTTTGTTCTCAAAATTTCTTCGATCCACTGTACTTCTGTCGTGAACCTTTCTCGACTTTTTACATAACGATTTAAATCTTTCTGTGTAAGCGGCGGATCGCCAGGGAGTTGATACATGTCCCGATGCTCAGCCAAACGCTGACGAAGTTCATCTTGCGGAGATGTTTCTGGCTGTTTTAGCCACTCAGTCGCTGCTGCTGGTGCTCGTTCGTTCATAAACACTATTCATTCACCGCAAATCCTGGACTCTCCACAGAGTACGATTCCCCAAGCCCGATCGACTCTCCAGAAATCACGGTGTCCCAGTGACTCCCTGAAACCGTTTCAAAGTCGTCATGCACCGCTCGGCGGATGGTTGTTGGATTGCCAGACGTGCTCAAATGCGTATACGTCCAGTATTCTCCCTCGTCCTCATCCCAATATCCACTTGGAATCCCGCCTGATCCGTTGCTTACAAGCGAGTCAACCTCTTCATACTCACCCTGCAACTCATCGGAAATCCACGCCGAAATGCTTGGACCATAACTGATATACAGCACATACTGTTCATCGTCGACAAAAATGTCTGGGTCAGAAACAGACTGAGTCGAACTATCTTCCGTAATGTGAACAACAGCGCGATATCCGTCGTCGAGTTCGAATTCCTCACCGTCGCTTCCTTCAACTTCCGTTGCCGAACCAATGTATTTCGTGCATTCGTCCTCGTCATCCTGGCATTGCGCTGGATCGCCGCCCTCTTGGCCATAAAGGAAAAACAACACGAACAGCCCATCCTCGTTAAGATAAAGCGATGGGTCAACAAACCCTTCGTCAAGTCCTTCAACTTCTACTTCCACAGGATCTTCCTGCTGCGTGGTTCCGATATCATAACGAACCAATTCTTGGCTTGCTGTATACACGTACAACGTATCGTCGCGTCGGATCACATCTGGCACGGAACCGTCAAACGTTTCCCAACTAGGCACAAGACTCCATTCCTCTCCGTCGTCGCTTTGGGCAAGATGGACTTCGTGGTTTCGAGGTTCGTCACAATCTTCCCGATCCTCATCGCACGCGTGGAAAACCATAAGATAATTTTCAACAGCTACTGGTTCTGGATCTGGATAGACAATGACCGTCCTCAATGCCTGTGACAATACCTCCTCGTCTGCTTCTGTTTCAAGTGAAACCAAATCAATATCTTCTCCTAGATAGTCTTCGATCTCTTCAAGTGAAATGGCAAAAGATTGAAGAACGAGTGAGCGACCCGCATCAAACGTGCTCGTCAATTCGGTCGCGCTTCCATCGGCGTTGAAACGATAATACGTGTCATCTTCATCTACAAGAATAGACCCATATGGGAGTTCATCGTCCTCCAATTCTTCAGCCACTGTATACGAGGGGAAAAAGGCTTCAGATAAATCATCCACGCGCGACGCCCAGTCATCACCATAAATTGTTTCTGCTTGCTCCTCATTATTGATCGGTCGTAACACGCCCTCTGGCTCAACCGCGTACACGGTGGTAACGCTGGGAACTTTTACGAGCCGAGTTCCGGCTTGGTAGGGAATACGTTCTCCAAGCTCATAGTCACCTAACTCGTCACAGGAAACTTCCACAAGGTCGCTGAAATCTTCATACCAACTGTAAAAAATTTTCTCATTGGGAAACACGTAACGCCGCTCATCTTCGGCCAAATAATACACCGCGGAAAAATCTTCGCATTTGATGAGCGCGCCAGGAAGAGCTTCTGTGGCGGAAAGGGGAATGGATGAAGGAAAAAGAAGGGTAAAAGAAAGGAGAAAAAAGAGAAGATAATTCATATATGCCATCATACCAGAAAAAATAAAACCGGATCGTATTAGATCCGGCCGTTGATCGATCAGGGTGTGACCGACGTCCCGTCCCAGGAGAAGGCCAGTGCTCTTCCGACCGTGTCGCAGCCATCGCTGAGACTGGAGGTCGTACACAGCGTGTCTCCCCAGTCCGAGCAGTAGTTCGCGAGGTCCGCGGGGATCCAGTCCGAACAGTCGCTGGTGTCGACCGCCGAGGTTCCGTCCGCGCCCAGGCTCGAGACGGCGCGGTAGTCCCAGTTGCCGGTCACGGTGGGGTAGACCGGACAGACCTGGATCGTCTCGCCACCCCAATCCATGGTCTCCAGCGAGGCCGAACTGCTCGCACTTAGGCTCGTGTAGGGCCGTTCCTGCGTGAGGCAGTCGCTTGCCGACCACGGCGAGTCCCAGAACTGAAGAGCCCAGAGGCACACGGCCTCGTTGCTGCCGTCCAGATCCAAGTCGCACACGAAGAGGTAGTCGACGCCATCGGGGATGGTGTCGTTGTCCTCATCGCCGCACTGACTGTCGTCCTCATCGGTGTCGCCATCGCAGTCGTTGTCTGCGCCGTCGCCGCAGTTGATGATGCCAGAGCCGGCCATGCTCACGTCGTAGTAGACCTCGTAGCCGCCCGGGTTCACGTCCTCGTCGGTGTCGTCGCAGTCCGTCCCGTCCTCTACGTAGCCGCTGGGCTCGTCGCAGTCGGTCTGGCTGACCGACACATCGCCGTACCCGTCCTCATCGGCATCCAGGTACCAGGTGGTGATGTCCGTCGCGGTCGAGTCGATGTCGCCGTCGCAGTCGTTGTCGCGGCTGTCGCATACCTCGATCGCGCCGGGATGAACTTCACCTTCGTCGTCCTCGCAGTCATCGCCAGTCGGGCAACTGGTGGCGTCGTAGAAGTCGTAGCCATCGCCGTCGAAGTCGTAGCCTTCATCGGTTCCGCCCGTGCAGTTTTGATCGACTCCGTCCTGGCAGATCTCCTCGGCCGCGGGATTCACGCTGGCATCCGTGTCGTCGCAGTCAGAGGAGTCGAGCACCGCTCCCGCAGGCTCGTCACCCTCGCAGCCAGTCCAGCTCGTGGGGGAATCCCCGTAGCCGTCGCCATCAGAGTCGGAGTGATAGTTCTGCGCGTCCGCCGCCCCGATGTCCGTCGTGCCGTCGCAGTCGTTGTCGATCCCGTCGCAAACCTCGACTTCGCCGGGACTCACACTGGTATCGCCGTCGTCACAATCGCCGTCCACGGCGGCGCCGTCGGAAGGCTGCTCGCAGGATACCGTGGTCATGGACGAATCACCCCAGCCGTCGCCGTCCTGATCCAGATACCAGGTCGTGGCGTCGGCGGCGTCGTCCTCGTCGGTCGACCCGTCGCAGTCGTTGTCGATCCCGTCGCAGACTTCCGTCTGCCCGGGATTGACGTCCTTCTGCGAGTCATCGCAGTCAGTCGCGTCCGCTACGTAGTTCTCGGGCGCCTCGCAGCTCACCGTGGTGGTGGCCACATCGCCGTACCCATCGACATCCGCGTCCGCGTACCAGATGCTCGCATCGATCGCATCGTCCTCGTCGGTGTCGCCGTCGCAGTCGTTGTCGATCTCATCGCAGGTTTCCGTCGCTACGGGGCTCACACTGGCGTCACCGTCGTCGCAGTCCTCGCAGGCCGCGTAGCCGTCGCCATCAGCGTCAGTCGCTCCACCGCTCCCATCGCAGTTGTAATCGTTGGGATCAGTGCAGTCATCCTCGATCGCGCTCGGGTTGTACGCCGTGTCCGTGTCATCGCAGTCGCCACCCAGCTCGATGTAACCGGCGGGGATGTCGCAGTCCTCGACTGCCGTTGCGTCGTCGCCATACCCGTCGCCGTCGAGATCCGCATAACTCGTGATGAAATCGAGTTCCTCGTCGGTGTCGCCGTCGCAGTCGTTATCGATGCCGTCGCAGGCTTCCGTCGCGGCGGGACTCACGCTGGCGTCCGCATCATCACAGTCCTGCGAGTCGTAGTACCCATCGCCGTCGCCGTCTGTACAGGCTCCGCCGTCGTCCGCCGCGCCGGTGCAGTCGTTGTCCAGGCCGTCGCAGAGCTCGAGTGAGTCGGGATACACTGTCCCGTCCGCGTCATCGCAGTCGTTCTGGTCCTCCACGTAGCCGGACGGAGCCGAGCAGGCATCTGTAGTGGACGAAACATCGCCGTACCCGTCGCCATCGACGTCCTCGTAGAACGCGTTCTGCACGTCCTCGTCGGTGTCGCCGTCGCAGTCGTTGTCGACCTCGTCGCAGACCTCTTCGGCGTCCGGATTCACAGTGGCGCTCGTGTCGTTGCAGTCCGAGTTGTCCTGGACGTAACCGTTGGGTACGTCGCAGGGGTCGGCGTAGACGCAATCGGCTGGGTCGTAACTCCCCCAGCCGTCACCATCGTCGTCTGAGCAGTAGAAATACTCGACCGTCTCGACGCACGCCGTGTCCGTTATAATCGACGTGTCCACCGTATCATCCGTGTCCGTGTGGATGGTCGTTGTCGTCTCGTCGTCGAGTAGGAGATCGATCTGATCCTTGTCGATGAAAAGACATCCAGGAACAAAAAGTGCCAACAGCATGGTTCCTCCCTACATCCGTCCCTGGCTTGGGACAGACGAACATCATGACAAAAAAATGAAAAATGTCAAGGCTTTTTTATTGACAAAGAAGTGTGAAATCGATATTCTCCTGACGATTAAAAGATCCCTCGGCTCTCTTCGGTCGCTCGGGATGACACATCATCTTTATGCCAACCACCCAAAAAGAAATTCTCCCAAAGAACGGACTCAAGCTCACGTTCACCCTCACCCAAGACGATGCGCTTCCATACTTAGAGGAGGCCGCAAAGCGCTTGAGTGAACAGACCTCGATCCCTGGGTTCCGTCCTGGGCACGCAAGTTTTGATGTCGTGAAGCAGCGACTGGGAGAAATGAAAATTCTTGAGGAGGCACTCGAGTCGATCGTTCGTAAATCGTTTATCTCCGCCATCTTGGAGGAAAATATCGACACGGTCGGATCGCCAAAAGTCGACGTCGTGAAACTCGCCCCAGGCAATGACATTGTTTTCACCGCCGAAGTCACGCTCATGCCACGCGCAAAGAGTTTGCCAGACCTCTCAAAAATTTCCGTTGCCGCCCAAAAACCCATCGTCGAAGACAACGAAGTTGATCTCGCCTTGCGCGACCTTCAACGCATGCAGACCTCCGAGGTTCGCGCAACAGCACAAGAAGCTGTGGCCATGGGCGACAAAGTAGTCATCTCGATGAACATGAAGCTTGACGGCGTTCCGGTCGAGGGCGGGCAATCGCCAAACCACGCCGTGTATCTCAATGAGGAGTACTACATTCCCGGGTTCAAGGAAAAACTCGAAGGGATGAAAGAAGGCGAGAAAAAAACATTCTCGCTTGCGTTTCCCAAAGAGCATGTACAAACGATGGTGGCAGGCAAGGATGTTGAGTTTGATGTTGAGCTGAAAGAACTCTTCCACCTCCAACCACCAGCACTGGATGACACGCTCGCGATCATGCTTGGCATGAAGGACTTCGAGGCACTCAAGGACGTGATCAAAAAAAATCTCTTAGACGAGAAGGAACACGAGACACGCTCAAAGGAAGAGAAAGAGATGCTCGAGCTCGTCGCTGGCAAAACTCAATTTGAAGATATCCCAGATTTGCTCCTCAACGAAGAAATCAACAAAATGATCCTTGAGCTCCAACGAGCCGTCGAGAGCCAAGGCCTCGAGTTCGACACGTACCTGAAAAACCTGGGCAAGACGCTTGCACAAATGAAACTCGACTTCACGCCTCAAGCGCTCATGCGCGTCAAAGTGGCCATCGCCATGCGTGAGATTGCCAAAGAGCAGGGGATTGAGGCCACAGACAAGGAGCTCGATGAAGAGCTCGATCGCATTGCGGAAGGTTACGAGGATACCAAGACGAAGGAACAAGTCTACTCGCCGCAGTATCGTGACTACATGGAACAGATCCTCAAAAACCGCAAAGTCATCGAGTACCTGCGCGGAATTATCATCAAATAAACAACACTGAGCCTACGCCACGTTTGTGATTTACACGGTTCATGTAAAGCCAGGCGCGCATAAAGAGCACCTTGAGTGGATCGACGAAGACACGCTCAAAATTTCCGTCACCGCACCTCCAGAAAAAGGAAAGGCGAACAAAGCCGTGATCGAAGCGCTTGCTCAGGAGCTCGGCATTGCGAAATCCACGATCGAGCTTATCCGCGGTGGGACAGCAAGAATCAAACAGTTCAAAATTTAAAAACAGCCATTTCCGGCTGTTTTTATTTATTCTTGGTTGGCGGCTCGTCAACGCCACCAACAGAAAGGGGATTACAACGAACAATGCGCCAAGCGCTCAGAAAAGCTCCTTTGAAAACTCCGTGGCGCGCAATACAGACATGACCATACTCGGAGCATGATGGATAAAAACGACAAAAACCTTGAGGAAACAAGGGCTTCATGAGCCCATGGTCTGGCGACAACGTCGTTTGGTAGCCACGGATGAGAGCCATCAAAACCCATTTCATAAAAGCCTTACTTTTTTGAGTCCAGAAAGGACTTCTTGTTGAAGCTGTTCGAAGGGTTTGCCAACAGCCTGAGGTTTCAAAAACAACAGCACATCATAGCCTTGTTTTAGTTGTGGAAGCGCTTCATGAACAATCGCTCGCACCTGGCGTTTTAGACGATTACGCACAACCGCCTTTTTGGACACCTTCACTCCAGCAACCACCGCAAAACGACTCATGGGCAACGCGTTCGCTCGAAACTTCATTCCAACAAGCGAACCAAAAACGCTCTTCCCGCGGGCAAAGAGCGTTTTAATGTCTTTTTCAAGGCGTAGGCGATGTGCCTGCGGCAACATAGCTTAAACAGTAAGCTTCTTGCGACCCTTGGCACGACGACGCTTTAAAACGGTTCTCCCTGTAGAACTCTTCATGCGAGATCGGAAGCCATGAACTTTGGAACGTTGTCGTTTTTTTGGTTGATATGTTCGTTTTGCCATACCAAAAGATACTAACATGCTATCCACATTCCATCAACCTCTATGCACAACAAAGCCACGCTTGCTCAGTTGTGGATAGTTAGTCTACACTACAGACCACGAACATTTTTAGGAGGAATTTTCTCCATTTTCTTCTCGCCTATGAACACCAGCGAACTTTGGCAAGCTGTCCTTGGAGAACTTGAACTAACGCTCAGTAAAGCAAACTTTACGACGTGGTTTAAGAGCACGTTCATTTCACAGGTGCAGGACCACACGATCGTCGTTGGTGTTCCAAACATGTTCACGATGGCGTGGTTGGAAAAAAAATACACAAAAGAAATACTGCGATCACTCTCAGAACATAGCCATGGCAGCGTCAAACAACTTTCCTACCGTGTTGAGGTACGTCCCGCCTCGCCTCAGGCAATCCCAATTCTTGAAAAACAGAAAAGTGAAACCAACATGAACTCTCAGCTTGGTCATTATCAACCAAGGGAGGAAGTAAGAGAGGTGAGAACCGGAGAATTTTCTCTTAATGGAAAATACTGTTTTGAAACATTCATTGTCGGCAAGCAAAATGAGCTTGCCCACGCGGCCGCACAAGCTGTCTGCGCCCAGCCTGGTGGTATGTATAACCCACTGTTTATCTACGGCGGTGTTGGACTGGGAAAAACACACCTTTTACAAGCCATTGGAAACGAGCTGTTGCGTAAACAGCCTCAAACGAAGATTCTTTATGTCACGTGTGAACGCTTTACGAATGATTTTATTGGCGCCCTGCGATCAAACCGGATCAATGAATTCAAAAATCGTTACCGAACCGTTGATATTCTCCTTGTTGACGATATCCAATTTCTTGGCGGGAAAGTCGAAACTCAGGAGGAATTCTTTCATACCTTCAACCAACTTTACCAAAACAATAAGCAGCTTGTGATCTCTTGTGATCGCCCACCAAAAGCGATTCCCTCATTAGAAGATCGTCTCACATCACGGTTTGAATCAGGAATGCTTGCGGATGTCGGCTCACCAGACTTTGAAACTCGTTGTGCGATTTTAGGCATAAAATGTCAAGAAAAACAGTATGGGCTTGATCGAGAGATCCTCCATCATGTGGCAACGGTTGTCCAAACAAATGTCCGTGAGTTAGAGGGGGCTCTCAATAAAATCATCGCTTTCCACCAGTTTAAAAACTCCAGACCAACACTGGAAACCGTGAAACCGATCCTTTCCAGTTTCCAGCCAAACTCAAGCCGAAGAAATGTCACGCCAAAACAACTGATCGTTACAGTCGCCAACTACTTTGACATTCACATGGATGATCTCCTTGGCAAAAGTCGACAAAAACGTCTCGCGTTCCCACGCCAAATCATCATGTATCTCATGCGGGAAGAAATGAAAGCAAGTTACCCTTCCATTGGAACCGAACTTGGTGGGAGAGATCACACAACGGCTATGCATGCCTACGACAAAATTACGGGCTGCCTCCTTGAAGACGAGAAGCTCCAGCATGATCTTGAACTCATTAAGCAGAAGTTATACGCACTCTAATCCACAAGCTATCCAGATGGGTTTGGCTGCGGATAACACCCTGGACAACACTCGGGTAACGTGGGCTCCAACAGATACTCAGATAACGCGGTGATGGCCTCTTCTGTTCCTTCCCCGTTCTGTTCACAACACCATCCCTGTGTTTGCCCACAAATCCACAAGACAATTTTCAGCTACATTGAGATAAAAAAGGTTCTTATCCTCACGATCCACACCCCCTACTTTTACTTGTAATTCTTTCTACCTACTCTTCTAAAAAAATAATAAGGAATCGGATGATATGAAACTTTCCTGTACGAGAGAGAACCTCCATCAAGGATTGAGTATTACAAGTCATCTCATGACAAAGAATGTAAATCTTCCAATACTTCAAAACGTTTTAGTGAAAGCAGAGGGAGGAACGATCCGGTTTACAGCAACCAACTTGGAGATCGCTATAAATTGTGTGGTTCGTGGAAAGATAGACGAACAAGGAGAGTATACGATTCCATCAAAACTTTTTTTTGAGTACGTTTCGCTCCTCCCTAATGAGGTTGTTCGTATAGACGCTGACAACCAGACCGCTCATATTGAATGTGGAACCTACAAGACAAACATCAACGGTCAAATTTCTTCTGAGTTCCCACTTATTCCACGTGTTCAAGGGGAATTTTTCACTCAAATTCCCATTCAAGAATTTAAACAAACCCTTTCTCAAATTTTATTCGCGGTTGCGACGAACGAATCTAGGCCAGAGTTAACAGGGGTTTCTTTCCAGTTTTCGGAACATGGCGCAGAAGGTCGTCTCACTCTCGCAGCGACTGATTCTTATCGTCTTGCAGAAGCAACGATCCCTCTTGTCAACCAGTCAACAACGATGTTGAATGTCGTAATTCCATCAAAGACACTGGCGGAGGTTAATCGAATACTTTCTGTGTTCAAGGACGACGTTGACCTACCTTCATCGCTCACACTCACTATTTCTGGTTCTCAAGCTGTGTTTACCTATGGGTCTGTTGACCTCATCTCCAGGACGATTGACAGTTCGTATCCTGATTACCGACAAATTATTCCAGCGCAGTTCCAAACACAGGCTATAATCGATAGAGAAGATTTCATTAAAGCTGTGAAAACAACAAGCCTTTTCTCAAAGTCTGGACTCTTTGATGTGACACTTGGGTTTGATCCAGACCAAAAACAACTTTCTGTAAGCGCCACCGATGCCACACGGGGGGCAAATACCAGCAACTGCTCTGCGGACGTTTCTGGGCAGGCCAACACCGTTACGGTAAACTACCGGTACCTCTTAGATGGCCTTCAAGCGATCTCTTCTGGTCAAGTGGTCTTTGAGATGATCGACCCAGGTAACCCCTGTCAGTTGACCCCAAAAGGGGTGACCGAGAGCTACCGCTACATCGTAATGCCAATTAAACAATAGAATTCTTAACACCTTGCATCTATGGCCGAGAATAAACAAAATGGACTCCTTTGGGCGATTGGGGGAGTGCTCATCATCCTGGGGGTGATCTACTTCTCTGTGACAGGAGGATCAACAAACACGCTTAAGATCGGGGTCCTTACACCACTCACCGGCGACGCCGCCTCATATGGAGCCGCTATTCAAAAATCTAACGACCTTGCTGTTGCTGAAATCAATGCATCTGGTGGGGTGAATGGAAAGCAGATCGAGCTTGTGTATGAAGACTCTAAATGTGATGGAGCCACGGCCACCACAGCTACACAGAAACTTGTAGGCGTTGATGGAGTGAAGTTTATCTTGGGCGGAACTTGTTCAGGAGAGACACTTGCGGCCGCTCCAATTACGCAGGAGGCTCGCGTGCTTCTCTTGTCGCCAACCGTGTCGAGTCCTGACGTGACGAATGCCGGGGATCTCGTATTCCGCACCTATCCATCTGACGATTTTGAAGCAAAGATGGTAGCCGCCTATGCCAAAGAGAACGGTCTTGGTCGTGCAGCGATCATTTCCGAGAACACCGATTTTGCACAGGGTGTTCGTGGAGCCTTCAAAGCTTCTTACGAAGGCGAGCTCGTGTTTGACGAAGCTTACAACACAGGAGAGACAGACTTTCGAACACTTATTACCAAGATGCGCGCTGCTAACCCACAAATGGTGTATGTCAGCGCACAGACAAATGTCTCGCGTGAACTCATTCTCAAACAACTTGAGGAGAGTGGCATGAACGTGGCGATCTTTGCGGTGAATTCCATGCTTGACCGAAATGCCATTGCTGCAAATGCAAATCTCTATGAAGAGGTAGTCATGGCCGAGGTTCTGCTTCCTTCAGAAGGAAAGGCTGTTGCCATGCTTGCCGCATTTGAGACAATGTACGGCAGCGCATCTGAATTCCCAGCCTTCACCGCAAGCGCCTATGACTCGGTCTATCTCCTCGCTGAGGCGATTGGCGCGGTTGGGGAAGACCCAGAGGCCGTTGCTGGATACTTCAGCTACCAAGTTGTCGATCGGCACGTTCAACTTTGATGAGAATGGCGACGCGGAAGTGGAGTTGACGCTCGTGCAGGTGATCGGAGGCGAGCTCGTTCCTCTTGCTCAATAGTCCAACCAAAAAAGACAGGCCTCTCGTGCCTGTCTTTTAGTTTTGGTAAGATACCGTTGTTATGGATGTTTTGGTTCAATTGGTGTTTCACACACTAATCACAGGCTCGATTTACGCACTCATTGCCTCAGGGCTGGTTTTTATTTACGCGACCACTCGCGTGTTTCATCTTGCTCATGGCGGGGTGATCGCCTTTGCCGCCTATGTCTTTTGGTGGATCAGTGATATGGGTCTGCCCCTTGTCGTTGCTGGTCTTGTCGCCATTCTCGCTTCCATTATCTTAGGAGTGTTGATGAACGAGTTTGTCTATGAACCATTGCGTGCACGCAAGACAAAGGCTCTGGGCTATCTCATTGCCACCATCGCGATGCTCATGATGTGCGCAGCGGTGATCATTTTGTTGTTTGGTGCCCAAGGGCAGTCATTGGGATTTTCAACGGAGATCTACCATGTGGTTGGGGCGACGATCTCATTCTTGCAAATCGTTATTATTGCTTCCGCCTTGATTCTTTTTCTTTGTCTGGGTGTGTTCGTTCGATTCTCTCGTTTTGGAAAAGCGATGCGCGCCACGGCCGATAATGAAGTCGTTGCCGAAGTGCTCGGGATCAACACGAGGATGGTTCGACGATGGACATTCATTCTTGGCTCCGCTCTTGGAGGTATTGCGGCGATCCTCTACACATTGGAATTCAATCTTGATCCCAACATGGGAGTCATGATTGCTGTGAAAGGACTCACCGCAGCAATCATCGGTGGGCCTGGGAGCATGGTGGGAGCTATTGCCGGCGCGTTCCTTCTCTCTGGAGTCGAGCAAGCCAGCGTCTGGTACCTGGGATCCACCTGGCGCAATGCGATGGCGTTTGTTTTGCTGTTTGTCTTTCTTCTTGTAAAACCCACAGGACTCTTTGGTCGTGGACGAGATTTTTGATATGGACGCATATCTCATCCATCTTGGGTCACTTGTTGGTATCTATATCTTGATGTCGCTCTCGTTTAATTTGGTTGTGGGATACACGGGGCTGTTGAATCTTGGTCATGTAGGACTCATGGCGATCGGAGCGTACGTGAGCGCGATTCTCATGAAGACCGCAGGTCTTCCATTTGCCGTCGGCCTTTTGGGAGCGGCAACGCTCACCATGCTCGTTGCCACACTTCTGGCCATCCCCGCACGCAAAATTCGTGGCGATTACTACGCCCTCGTAACGCTTGGGTTTATGTTCGTGGTGTTTGCTGTCTTGGTGAACTGGGAATCGCTCACGCGCGGGACTTTGGGAATTCCAGGTGTGCCTCGTCCCGAAGGCTTCACAAGCAATACGATGTACCTTCTGCTTGTTGGGGCGATCACCGCCGTCACATTCTGGTTCCTCGATCGACTTGTGAACTCACCCTTTGGTCGTGCGCTTGAAGCCGTGCGTGACGATGAGGAAGTGGCACAAGCGCTAGGCAAACCCGTGTTCAAGTTGAAAGTGATTGCGATGGCCGTAAGCGGATTTGTGGTTGGGCTCGCTGGGGCGCTTCTTGCCCACTTCGTCCAGTTTATTTCCCCAGGAATGTTTTGGTTGGATCTGCTTATCTGGGCACTCGCCGGCATGATGATCGGAGGCGTGGCCTCCATGCGTGGCACGGTTTTGGGGGTCGTGGTTCTGTTTTTCCTGCTTGAGCCGGTGCGATTTTTGGATCTCCCATCGGCCTACGTGGGACCTCTTCGTCTTTTGATTATGCTCGCGTTGCTCCTCTTGATCGTCTTGTATAAACCGCGCGGAATCATGGGGCGGGCAGAGTTGGAAGGATAATATGTTGAAGATTTCCAATCTCACAAAATCATTTGGCGGAGTGAAGGCGGTGGATAGCCTGAGCCTTGAGGTAGCCAAGAACTCGATCACGGCGCTTGTTGGCCCCAATGGCGCTGGGAAGACAACGGTGTTTCAGCTGGTGAGCGGCCTGCATGAGGCAGACTCTGGCACGGTCGTTTTCGAGGGACAGAATCTCTTGTTTCTTCCTTCTTGGAAACGTGCGCGGCTTGGGATCAGCCGCACGTTTCAACTCTCAAAGCTTTTTAAGAATCTTTCGATCGAAGATAATCTTCTTTTGGCTCTTCGTGAGGACGATGATCGTTTTTGGAAGATGTTCTTTCGTGGTACAGGCGGGGACGCAGATGAAAAGAAAAAAATTCATGAGATGATGGACTTTGTCGGACTCGATAAGGATCCAAAAACGCTCGTGACGGAACTTTCCTACGGACAACAAAAATTATTCGACATCGCACGAGCGCTTCTCAATCGCCATACGTTCCTGATGCTCGATGAACCTGTGGCAGGTGTGAATCCAGTCTTGCGTGAACAGTTCAAAGATTTATTGCGAGAGCTGAAAGCCAAAGGCGAGACCATTCTTCTCATCGAACACGACATGGACTTTGTTCGGGCGGTTGCCGATCAGGTGGTGGTTATGGATCAGGGACAGTTGCTTGCACAGGGCTCTCCTGAAACGGTCTTTAAAGACGAGAAAGTTCTCGAAGCCTATCTTGGATCTCTATGATGCGTATTCCTCATAGCCCCGAAGAGCTTCATCTTCACATCGATCGACTCTGGGATGGTTCGATCTGTCCCGATGATCGTCTCGCTGCTGACGTTTTTCTTTCTCAAACGAAGGAAGGGATTCATTTGAGAACTGAGGCACCGATGCTTCATGACCAAAAGGTGCCAGACACTCCGATGGGGTCCCGTGTCGAAGGGTTGTGGGAGTTCGATGTTGTCGAGCTGTTCTTGGTTGGTCCTGGTCATTCGTACCTTGAGGTCGAACTGGGAGCCGGCGGGCATTTCCTTGCGCTCGGATTTGATTCGATTCGTCACCGAAGCGATGCCTACGAGTCATTCGCGCCGGTTCTGCGTTATGAAAAGACGGGCGAGAAACTTTGGAAGAGCTCACTCACTATTCCTTGGAAGATGATCCCCGAGAACCTCCGCGCGTTCAATGCGTTCGCGATCATGGCCGGACAGTTTCTGGCGTATTCACCGGTTCCTGGCGAGCAGCCCGATTATCATCAACCGGATAGATACCCTAATGTTTCACTTTGACTTGTCATCCCGACGACTGTTGATAGCGGAGGATGACAAAGGCTTTGTATGCTTCTCTCAATCAAAAGTCTCACGGCTGGTTATGGCGACTTACACGTCCTTGAGAACGTGAGTCTTGATGTCGAACCTGGCGAGATGGTGGTGTTGATTGGACCCAACGGCGCTGGGAAATCAACGGTGCTCAAGAGTGTCTTCGGGCTTACCACCAAGACAGGCGGGGACATCTTTTTTCACGATCGTGAAGTTTCGGTTCTCCCGACACACAGCCTCATTGAGGAGGGGATTGGGTTCGTGCCACAGGGACGGTTGGTGTTTCCCACGCTTACCGTGCAGGAGAATCTTGAGATGGGCGGCTACCTCATCGACCACAAAGAAACGATGCAGGCGAACCTCGAAAAGGTGTACACGACGTTCCCAGCCTTGCGAGAAAAACATTGCGCTCAAGCTGGGACACTCTCGGGCGGACAACAGCAACAGCTCGCCATCGGCCGCAGTCTCATGATGACGCCTGAACTTCTGATGCTCGACGAGCCGTCGCTGGGACTTTCTCCAAAACTCATGCACGAGACATTCAAAACCCTCGAGGCTCTACGACAAGCTGGCACAACGATCATTGTCGTTGAACAGAACGTGCGTCTGGCTCTGCAATACGTCGATCGTGGCTACCTCCTCGCTGCCGGCACAATTCGTTTCGCCGGTACTGCGCAAGAACTCAAGAGTGAGAACCTGATGCGAGATGCATACCTCACGTAAAACAAAACACCACCTGTTGCTCATTGAGCTGTGGTGGTGTTTTGTTTGAAGTCTAGAAGAGGTTCAGGTCTGTTTCAGGAACGAAGATGTTTTCCTCCGTTGCTGGTTCACCTTCTGTTGGTTCGGTTGTTTCCTCCGGAGTTGACTCGCTTCCTGGGATGACTTCTATCAAGATACCAGCGGTCGAGAGCTCAGTTGAACCATCGTCTGAGATCGCTCGAGCAGAGAGTGCCCATATGCCTGACGTTGGAAGTGCCCAGTCGAATGTGAGGAACGGGGAAGATGGATCTAAGGTTTGATCGGCGAGAGAGGTTGAACCTGTTGAGAGATCTTCAGCATACAAACTCACAGAACGATACTCTTCTGGATTCTCGAGTGAGGCAACAACCGTGTAGGTCTCGCTCTGGCGTTCGATCGTCTGTCCATTTTTTGGGTCGATCAGTTCGAGACTTTCACTTCCCGCATCGGCATTGAGCTCAATCGTCACAGTGTCTGACCCACTGTTGTCGATGTCGTCGTAGGCAACGACTTTGAGCGTGTGTACGCCACGGCTGATGGAACTTGGAATCGTTGTCGCGAGACTCCATGGGGAGCTCGAATCCGAACCAAGG
>CAZELN010000014.1:0-25569 GCA_964513275.1 uncultured Gammaproteobacteria bacterium | reverse complement strand
GGCCGCAAGGCCGGGGGAAGGGCAATGCTGCCGTCGGCCCGCTGATGGGTTTCCAGCAGCGCGATGTAGAGCCGGGCCAGCGCCGTGCCGGACCCGTTGAGGGTGTGACAGGGATGGTTTTTTCCCTGTTCGTCCTTGTAGATGTGTGCCTTCATGGTGAGCAAGTTGACCATCCCCACAAAATTCGCCTCGGTTCCGATAGGCAACTGGATCGGATAGGCCTTCTTGGTCAGGCGATCATGGACGCTCTTCACGTCCTTGTAAAAATCCGCGCCAGTACGATCGAGTTTGTTGATGAACACGATGCGTGGCACCTTGAAGTCATCCGCATAACGCCAGTTGGTTTCTGACTGCGGTTCCACACCCGCCACCCCATCGAACACCGCAACACCTCCGTCCAAGACGCGCATCGAGCGCTTCACCTCAACGGTAAAGTCGATGTGCCCTGGCGTGTCGATCAAATTCATGCGGTGATCCTTCCAAAAACAGGTTGTCGCGGCTGCGGTAATCGTGATGCCGCGCTCGCGCTCTTGCTCCATCCAGTCCATCGTTGCCTCTCCTTCGTGCACTTCACCAATTTTGTGCTTCTTTCCTGTGTAAAAAAGGATGCGCTCGGAGACCGTCGTTTTTCCCGCGTCAATGTGAGCGAAAATTCCAAAATTTCGAATTTTATCGAGCGGATATTCTCTTGGCATATTATCGTTTTGCAAAATGAGCAAAGGCACGGTTGGCTTCCGCCATACGCTGCACATCGAGTTTTTTCTTGATCGCCTCGCCTTCGTTGTTTCCCGCAGCCATAAGCTCTTCGGCCAATTTCTCTGCCATCGGACGTCCCTTTTTTCCACGAGCCGCGCCGATAATCCATCGGTACGCGAGCACATATCGACGTTCCCCGCGCACGCTGATCGGCACCTGGTAATTCGCTCCTCCGACACGACGACTCTTCACTTCAAGACTTGGCATCACATTCTTCATGGCTCGATCAAAAACGTCCAATGGATTTTCTTTTGTTTTTTCTCCAATAAAATCAAGCGCGTCATAGACGACCTTTTGCGCGACGGATTTTTTTCCGTCGTACATAATGGAGTTCACCAGTTTGGTAATGTAGATGTTCCCAAACTTCGGATCTGGCGTGAGTGCGCGCTTTGGGGCTTGTTTGCCTCGCATAGTTGTGATGTTATCTCATCGGTTGGCTTCCCCCTGCGAAAGAGGTACTCCGATGTGTCATTTATTTCTTTTTCGCTTTTGGACGTTTGGCGCCGTATTTGGAACGTCCACGCATGCGGCCATCAACGCCCTGGGTATCGTAGACCCCGCGTACGATGTGGTAACGCACACCAGGAAGATCC
Organism: uncultured Gammaproteobacteria bacterium; assembly: GCA_964513275.1. Taxonomy (GTDB): domain Bacteria; phylum Patescibacteriota; class Patescibacteriia; order UBA9934; family GWF2-40-263; genus UBA12478. The sequence continues at coordinate 24,220 of CAZELN010000014.1, read as the reverse complement.
TTCACACGTCCACCGCGAATCATCACGATGGAGTGCTCTTGGAGGTTATGTCCCTCTCCTGGAATGTAGGCGTTCACTTCCGTTCCATTAGAAAGACGCACACGGGCAATCTTACGAATAGCCGAGTTCGGTTTCTTTGGCGTCATGGTCGTGACCTTCACGCACACGCCGCGCTTGAACGTACTGCCGTGTTTCAGTTGTGTGCGTTTACGATGAAGCGAATCCAGCGTGTATTGCATCGCCGGGGACTTGCTCTTGGACGACTTAGAAGATCGTCCCTTACGGATCAGTTGGTTGACAGTAGGCATAAAAATTCGCCTGGAGAGTACCATGGCGCCTTTTTTTGGTCAATATGAGGACTGTGGTTAAAACGAATTGAAAATGGAGGCAAAATATCCGTTGCAGCTTCCTCCGATCAAGGCGTCGCACAGAGTAAAAGCCGGTTCAGAGATGAAGAAAAAAATGTCGAGACTCGTAAAGGCACTCACCAAGACAGCCATGAACAAAATCTGCGGACCTCTCGTCGCAACGAAGGTTCGTAGTTCCTGATATTTCGGATGGTCAAAGAGGGCAAAGAACAATTTGGAACCGTCCAGGGGGTGAACGGGGATGATGTTGAAAAGCATGAGGAAGAGGTTGAGGAGGATCGTGAGAAACAAAAAGACGGCAAGAAGGTTCGAAGAGCCGATGAATCCCACCCCGACCAATCCTCGAAAGGCAATCCCGGCAAGAATCGCCATCAGGAGATTTGAACCGGGTCCTGCCAGCGCAATCTTTACCGAGTCCCATTTTGGATCTTTGAGATTGTAGGGATTGTACGGAACCGGTTTGGCCCACCCAAACCCAAACAAGAGGAGCAGGATAAATCCCGTAGGATCCACATGAGCCATCGGGTTGAGCGTCAACCGACCTTCATATTCGGCGGTCTTGTCGCCATGGAATTTTCCAACAAGCGCGTGCGAAAACTCATGAATCGTAAGTGTGAGCAGAATGGCCACCAGCCACGCCACGGCAATCGCCGGGGAACCAAAGAGAAGATTGAGAAACATAATGGAATGATTATACGCCATCTCTTTAGCAAGAGGTGGTTTTTCATTTCACCACGCGTTGGATCTTCGCACCAACGCCTTGCAACTTTTCCTGCAACCGTTCATACCCGCGGTCGAGGTGGTGGATACCGGTGAGAACGGATGTGCCTTCTGCCACAAGCGCGGCAACAACAAAGGCGAGGCCGGCACGAATATCTGGGACTTCCACCTGCGCGGCGTGAAGTTTTGATGGGCCGGTAATAACCGCGGAGTGTTTGTAATTCTGTCCCTTGAATCGGCAATCGATCTCTCCCAAACAGTTACTGAACAGCGCGATGTCCGCTCCCATCTTTTTAAGCGCATCGGTATAGCCAAAGCGTTCTTCGTACACGGTCTCGTGCACGACACTCGTTCCTTTTGCTTGAGTCAGTGCTACCACAAACGGTTGTTGCCAATCGGTCATGAATCCTGGATGCGTATCTGTTTCAAGTTCAATGCCTTTGAGCGAACCCGTGCCTCGAAACAAAATTCCGTCTTCCCGCACTTCGTACTCAGCTCCAATCTTCCGCACGGCATTCAAGAACGTCATCATGTGCGCGTGCTCGGCACCGCGCACAAAAATTTCTCCTGCCGTGCCGATCGCCATGGACCCATACGACGCCGCCTCAATGCGATCCGGCATGACACGAGCCTGTGTCCCGTGCAGTTTCTCCACACCAATAATTTCAATCGACCGGTTCGCGTTGATCTGAATGATGGCTCCCATGTTCTGGAGCATCATGATGAGCTCTTTAATTTCTGGCTCCCCTGCGGCATTGCGGATCATCGTCCGACCCTTAGCAAGAACACCCGCCAAGAGCGCTGTCTCCGTCGCGCCTACAGATGGATATGGAAGTTCAATAAGCGCGCCGCGCAATCCTTTAGGAGCCGTCGCGTGATACCCTTCGGGAGTTTCTTCGATCACAGCTCCCATCTTCTCGAGTGCCGCCACGTGAAAGTTTACGGGTCGAGGTCCGATTTTGTCTCCGCCCACAAGCGGCACAAACGCCTCACCCGCTCGGTGTAACAACGGAGCAATCGCCAACACGCTAATGCGATTCTTCCGCGAAAGCTCACGCACGGAGTTGGAGGTAATCTGCGGCGTCGTTGCCTTGAGTGTGTGCGTATCAATCCACTCAATGCTCGCCCCTACCGTCGTAATAATCTCTTGCGTGATCTCCGTTTCTTGCTGGCGCGGAACATTTGAAAGCACAACCTCTCCATCTGTAAGAAGTGTGGCGATCATCATTTTTGAGGCGGCGTTCTTCGCTCCTGAAATCGCAATCTCCCCATGAAGAGGGGTGCCACCGGTGACGTGAAAGACATCTGCCATAGTGACGAGAGTCTATCAGAAAAGTCTCTCTGGCGTAAATTGTTGTCGTTGCAGTGATTCTCTATTTCTTGACCAAACGGATCCCAAACGCTAGTCTTGCAAACATATGTTTGTCTCTATCATCACCGATTGTCGCGACGATAACGCCCGCGCCAGACAAGAAACGCGCTACGCGCATCTGTTCCCCGGCATGCATGTCAGTTTCATCGGCGCGACTTCGGATATCGAAGCCGCGGGAAACGTGCTAGACGTGTTGGACGCTTCCGACGACGCACCTGGAGTCATCGCGGTTAACTGCGCTCCTCGCCATGGACGCGCGAAAAAATGGAAAAACGGCTCTCCGTTTGGATACGCCTGGGTTGGCACTACCCTGATCGTGGGAACCGTGGATGGATTTTGTTTTAGTCTGTTGAAAACGTTTGGACTCATTACGACCGTCTTCGTGACTGATATTGAAAACACCCTCATGGCTGGAGAGTATCCCGCTTCCCAAATCAACGCAGCCGTCCACACGCAATTTCGCTCACTCAACTATTTACCGCGTCTGGCTCGGATCGTCTGGGACAAAAAAGATGTCCGCGCCGAGGCACTTCCCGCTTCCGAGATTGCGGATCTTCCATCGCTTGTATGGTGGACAGATTCATTTGGGAATTGCAAGACGTCCATCACGTCCATGGCCTGCGCGTTTCACGCCGGTCAGCGCAAGCGTGTCACGTTTGCCGATACGACATCGCTAGAAGTCCTCTGTGTCGAGCGCCTCGCCGACGTGCCAGACGGACAGGCAGCCCTTATTGTTGGAAGCTCTGGACTCCACGATCACCGCTTTGTCGAGCTGGTCATTCAAGGCGGAAGCGCTGCCGAAAAATTCGGTATCCGTAAAGGCGATCCGATTACGATCACCTAAAAACACCTGTAAAACTATTGACAAGAATGCCCATCTCGGGCATTCTTTGCTGTCACACAAATCACTGGCACACACATTGAGGTGACTCATGTCCGATCGTCCATTTTTGATTCTCTTCCCTGGCGCGTGGGGAAACAAGACGCCTGAACTCGCGACGTGGTGGTTCCGCCACGTCATCAGCCACTTCAAACACGACTACCAGATCGTGGTCGTGACCTACGAAGGCGAGAGTCTCGACGACTACGTCGCCTCCGCCATCGAGCAACTCAAGGACATCCCGGATGGGTCGATGGCTCTGTGCTACTCCATGGGCGCACAGATCGCCCGGGGAGTCGCCGCACAACGCTCCAAGTTCTTCAAGCGCGTAGCGCTCTTCTCTGGACTCGAGCGCACCGGTGTCGCCATCTCGGTGTTCCTGCGTGGCCTCACCTTCATGCTCATTCCCATGCTGCGCACGCTCGTGGGGCGCCCGCTCATGCTCGACACGATCGAGCAAGTGAAACGCGTGTTCCTTCATCCGTTGAACCAACGGTCCGCGCGGAACTTCGATACGCTGGAAATGGGACAGCGTGCCCAAAATTTGATGGCGCAGGATTTACTTGAACGGCGCTTCTTTCCTGAACCCTCGTGGGTGGTTCTGCGCCTGTTCCTTCCGGGACTGCGTCGCCGATTCCGTCCATTCCCCTGCCCGGTTCTGGCCATCGTGCCACGCGACGACTTTCTGGTGTCCCAAGCCCGGTACGCAGGCGAGGACGTACACATCGCCCAAACCAGCGGCGATCACGCGCTCATCCTGGACAATAGCCACAAACTGGTTGGTGTCTTGGGTCGAATCAAAAATTGGATAGAGCTCTACCACGTGTAAGTCCTGCGCCAGCAGGCATTTTTTATTCCATAAATTGAATAGGAACCGAAAGTTTTTTCACTTCGTCAAGACGGAAATCGAGCATTTTGCGTCCGACAAAAATCGCCACGAGATGCGGTTCATGCTGACCTAAAAACGAGATGTTCTCTTGAAGAAATCCAGCGCTTGAAACCAAAGAAAACGCAAGTGGCTTTTTTCCCTGTCCTTGCAGCGTCTCGTTGACGTCAACAAACACCTTCGTGGCCTCCTCTTGAATTCGATGTTCCAACTCGGGTTGATGTTTATATTCAAGACAAAGCATCACGATGACTTTGCGAATCTCTCGCTCACTGGCCCACTGAGCCACCATCGGCAACCGACGTTTGTAGGTTTCTCCGCGTGTTCCCAAAACCACAAACGCTTCCCCTTCGTTTCCATTGAGCTGCGGCTGGTCTTCCGCAATCACTTCTGCAACGCCAAGTTTCTTGGCTACCCAAGGCGTGAGAGGCGGTTCAGTCACAAGCGTGGCAAGGATGACCCACATGCCAATGGGAATGAGTCCTTCAAGTCCTGAAAATCCGGACGAGGCAACGGTCACAAGAAGAACCGCTGGGATCGCTCCTGTTTCTCGAACAAACGAAATGAATAGAAGCTCTCGATACCCGATGGTCTCGCGACTCTTCCAGAGCGTTGGCCCAAGGCAAAGAAAAACGGCAAGTGGACGAATCACAAACATGAACGCGATGGCACAAAGCAATCCAATGAGTGCGAGATCAAACATCTCCTGCAAATTCACGAGGGCTCCGAGCAGTAAAAAAATCGTTGGTTTGAAAAACCCATCAATCACGTGATTGAAAAATCGTTCGGTCTCATGCAGAGACTCCGACATCACAAACAACAGTCCAGCCACAAACGCTGCGAGATATCCCGAACCGCCAAACGCTATGGCAAGGGTAAAAATGATGACAGGAATGAAAAGAAAAAATGCGGCATCAACTTCGTACTCTCGCTCATGAGACGCCTTGAATCGCAATAAAACAGCAAGAAGGGAGTACCCCAGAACCCCGAAGAGCACGCCGAAGGCTATTTGTCGCAGCAAGAAAAGTCCTGTCTCAGACGAAAAAATAAGTTCATAGCCGCCAAGAACAGAGTCCCCGAGCGTTCCCATGATTCCCAAAATGGACAGAAACGCGACCGTCAAAATCGTCCCGGTTACGTCCGTCACGGCGGACTCTGAAACAACGATATCGCGCGTGCTCGGCTTGTGAAATCGCAAACGCTTGAGCGCAGGAATAATCGCCGCGGGATCCGTTGAAGCAAGAATGGCACCAAGTAAAATAGCTGTTGTCACTGAAATGGCAGGAGCAAAAAGAGAAGCTGTCTCAGTTAAAAACAAAGAAAAGAGGACAGCGGTAAGAAGTAATCCTGGAAACGATAGGGCAAAAATCTTCCAAATGAGTTTTCGAAAATTTGCGAACGGCGTCTCAAGTCCTCCCCCAAACAAAATGAGTGTCGCGCCAAATCCGACGATTCCTCCAAGCAAAATATCCTGCTCAATAACCGGCACGAGGAGCGGTTTGGCGGCCATGCCGAAAAAAATCGCCACGACAAAAGACGGAAGATGCGTCCCTTTGGAGAGATAGAAAATGCCAAAGGCAAGCGCAAAAATTAACGCCGCGGAAAAAAAGGCCATGGCAAGTTCTGACTCGTGCGCGTGTTGGAACAGAGAAAAAATTTCCTCCGAGGCAGAACTGGCAAGAACCACGCCGGCTAGGGCGGCAAACAGTCGAAGATACAAAAAGGAAGTTGGTTTCATAAACAAAGATACATCGTATCGGCACGTATTCTATCGGTTCTGGAGGTTTGGGACAAGGGTCAAAAAACCACCTTCGCTCAAGGAGCTTAGGTGGGTCTAGCGCTTCGTGCGCGGCGTGAGTTCGCCGACGCGTGCGACGAAGTAGTGCTTGGCGCGACTGAACTCGTCCGTGCCGTCTGAGGCGATGGGTGTGAGTCCTCGGGCGAGATAGTTGCCGCGGTATTGACGGGGCGCCGTCAGCATTGTGCGACCGAAGATGACGCTCACTCCCAGTTCGACCAGACGCGCCAGCCGAACATCGAAGAGCTTGCTGCCGTATCCCCTTCCTCGAACCGACCCAGAGATCGCGTGATCCAGAAAAATACCGAACCGGACGTCCCCCGGCTCGTAGGACTCGAGCAGATCCTTAACCGACATCGACATCGGCGTGTGAGACTTGATGGGCACGTACAGCCTCGAGCTCGGGAAGCGTTTGCGTGCGAGCTCTCGACCCAGGTCTCCCGGGTGGCAGGTGTAGGCTGTGAAACCCAGGATGACAGAATTCTCCGTCAGCACGAGAATTTCTCCTCCGTAGCCACCTTGATCGACCGGCGTGACGAACAGCTTGAGTTCCTGACGCGCGCTCTCAAGCGACCAGTATGGCTCGATTTTCCTCCCGTCGCTGGTGACGAGCTCACCCCGGGAAGCCTTCGTCCAGACCCGCATGGGCCAGTTGCTGTGTGTGCGACCGTCCGAGATGTTCACCGGGTTCTCCCCCGCGTTCCAGAGGAGTGTCTGCGTCTCGGGATACGTGACGTGATATTCGTCTCATGTCCCGAATTGCTCAAGCACGTTGCCCGCTGAGTCGCGGATCGCGAGCAGCTCCTTCCAGGTTCCCGCCCAGAATTCGACCGCGTAGGCCAGGACAAGATCCTCCACGAGGAGGCCTTGAACCGTCCAGTTGTCATGAGTGAGAAGAATCGTTTGCACTCTGCACCTCTTAGTTATTGAGGAGGTTATTGATGATCTGAAGGTACACGAGCACTCCCTGCTCCAGAGAATGGATAAGGACGTACTCATCAGCTCGGTGATTGGTTCCCGACTCACCAATACCAAACGAACAAAGACACGCGTTTGCGTATACCTGAGCAAGCATGGACAGATCCAGATAGCCAAACGTAGAGGCATCCAAGTAATCGACGCGACCCAGAATCGACGCAATCGCTTGTTTAACCTGACTGAGTTCTGTGCGAGCAGTGGAGAATCCAACCTCGGCGAGGACGGGAGTAAAAGCCATACTCAAATCTTTTGTGCACGCAAGCGACGACTTCCAAAACGACTCAATCTCTTTGCCACTCAAGCCAGGAGTTGTACGTACCTCAACTTTTGCTCGAAGAAAATTTGGGATTCGATTCCCTTGTTCTCCGAAGTCTAGATGTACTTCATCTTCAAACAACAAAAGTCCGCTTTGAAGTCGCGCCACGTTGTATGTTGGAACCCCTTGCTGATCATCTTTAAAAGACACAAGCCAGTCTTCGAACGATCCGAGTGTCTTCAGAAACGGTCGCAAGACACCGGATGTTTGTTGGGTCGCACTGTGACCGGAAGCTGATCGGAGTTCGAGATCAAATTCAACTAATCCACGGCATCCCGTTCCCAAACTCGACCCATTTCCATCCACCGAGAGAATCCAAGCGGGACTGATGGAGCGCGCCAAAGCAGATCCCACGAACTGCCTCATGCCTTTAAAAAAATACTCCTCATCCACATAGAACAAGACCGCAAGACCGTTGGTCGAACCGATTTGCTCAAGAGCTTTCAAAAGAGCCGCGACATTTCCCTTCGAGTCACTCGATCCCAGACCAAAAATCTTTCCTTCACACTCAATAGCCTCAAGTGGGTTCGTCGTCCATCCCGCGTCAGGGACGACGGTATCTATCTGGTCGACAATGAGCAGACGCGTCTGACCTTCATCCTGCAAAAAGACATTAAAACGATTTGGAGCAACTTCTTGCTGAGTGACCTTCAACCACGGAAGACGTGTCTGTACGTACGAAACAAGATAATCACTCATTGGTTTCTCGTAGAGATTCCCATCGTCGTAGCTTGGAAGCGAGATCAATTTTTTTGTGAGTTCGATAACATTCATAGGTGATTGATATAACCAAAAAGGCATCCCTTTGCAGAGACGCCTTTTTGGGGATGTGAATCAGGTACCCAAAGCTAGAGCGTCTCTGGTGAGACGCCATGATGCATGGCTTGATTGAGTCCTGTTGATTTCATATCCAATGGGGATACTATCAGGCAATTTGATCCCCGTCAAATCCATTTCAAAACCACCCTGAGCGAGGCTGTCTGACGGCCGAGTCGAAGGGTGGTTCTTATTTGTGGCGCCTAGCGGGGAGATGGGTGGTCCAGGGTTAAGAATCTATATCGGCCTGACGTTCCCTCAAAAATCTGTTTATTCTCGGGCGCTCGTCGATCCACTGATACAGCGGGGATGGTAGCAATCCACCATGTCGTCTGTACGTAAGCGGAAAAACCGGAAGGTCCTTATCTGTGCCTAGGGCACGTATGTTCGGACCAGATGATGAATCGTTCATGGAGCGCACCCATCCAACCGGAAGGCCACTTGAACTTACCATGCTGAGAGAAGAAGACAATAGGGTCAAAAGACACTCATGCACATTCACTCCACATGTTTCGCACGGATTTATCCACGAGCCACGGAATCCACGTACGATTTCAATACGTCGTAATAAAATTTGATCGAAGGGATGTGGACCCATTCTCCAGGCGCATGCAAATTTCCACCATCTGGCTGACTAATCAGAACCAATGTTCCGTACTCCGCAAAAAACCGACCATCCGATGCTCCATGATCCACTCCCCATTGTGGCTCCCGACCACAGGCACGAATCGCATCCAAAAATGGACGCGCGAGAACATGATCCACTGAAACAGTAACCGGCGAGCCCAGAACGTTGAATTCAGCTTTTACTCCTTCAGGGAGAATAGCTCGAATCCGTGCTTCAATGCTATTGGGTGAATCCGTCTCCGGAAAACGGATGTCAAGATGGGCTGTGGCGACGTTGGGAACCTGGTTTGTCGCGAGCCCTCCTTGAACGCGACCGACATTAAGTGTCGTCACCCAATGATCCGTTGGGTGGTCTGCAAAATCGAGAAATCGTGTTTCAACCAATGGAAGTGTTTTGACCAAACGGTCGATCGCATTCTCACCCAACCATGGCATAGAGCCGTGAGCGTTTACTCCATGTGTCGTCAACGTGAGACGAAGAATTCCTTTCTGTCCTTTCATAACACGATGAACCGCTTCTCCCCCATCTGGAATAATCGCGACGCGTGAATGATAACCTGCTTCAAGTAATTTCGCTGTCCCGTTGAATCCTCCAACCTCCTCATCACCGGTGAGCATGAGGCCCACGGAATGTTCCGTGGAGGCAAGGTCGCGCATAAGATGCATCATCGCTGCGTCCCCACTCTTCATATCCATCGCTCCACGACCGAACAATTTCTCTCCCTCGACCACGGGAAAAAACTGCTCTGCATCACCTGGAACGACATCAAAGTGACCGCTCAAAAACACCGTCGGTGTTTTTGTTCCTTTAGTCACGACAACGGATGGAATCCCTTCATGCTCGAGGCGTTCGACGGTAAGACCCGTGCCAGAAAAAAAGTTCGCTAGGTAATCTACACACGCTTCGAGCTGGTCAGGTCGATCCTCTGTTGTTTGAAATTGGATAAGATTCTTCGTTGTTTGGAGGAGTTCTTCTTGTCTCGACATAGTGAAATAAAGACTACAGGAAATAAAAAGAGCAGGAAAGGTTCCTGCTCGCGTTGGGGGTCAGGCCGACGTGGAAGCCGACAGATCCTGGGTGTCCGTGTGGATGAGGCGCTCACACTGGAAGGTGCTCGCCGCGTAGGCGATCATTGCGTCGCGCAGTTCAAGCTTGCGCTCGAGGCTGGTCGCGAGCGCGATGTAACCCATCGAGCCTCCGGCGGGCGGGATCGTGATGACCACACCGTCGCCACGCTGGGGCGACCACAGCGCCCCGTTGAGGCCTGCAAGGACGTCCTCGAAGGTCGTCTGCGGTTTGACCTTGAGCGCGTCGTTGGTCCAGGCGTGGACCTGCTCGCGGCCACGCATGAGGCGACGACGAACCGCCAGGCCATGATTGTTGCCCGTGCAGCGGCCGTTGCTCTCGAAGGCCACAAAGGCGCCGTCCGGCAGCCGACCGAAGTCGATGTCGAACCACCCCTGTCCACCTTCCCGGATGAAATGGCGCTGACCGTACAGGAGCGTCCAGTGGAAGAGCCTCTCGGCGTCCTCGGGAGACTCCCGTGTCGGGACGTTACCTCCGATGTAGGCAGTGCCCTTGAGCACTTGATCGATGACGCCGACGATCTCGACATCGTGACCCGCCGCGCGGCCAAGGACCGAGGGCGAACTCACGATCGTAAGTTCTGGTTCGACCAGGACCACCTCGTGTTCCCACTCTTCGCGAGGCTGGAGCATCTTCTCCAGATGTTCGCGCACGGTGTGGGTTCCCTCCTCGCACATCGTCTGGGTGTTGACCAGGCAATTACCCAGGCCTCCGGCCGCACGAGCGCGCCGCAGCATCACACTGCCACGCTCGTCGAACTGACGCTGCGCTTCCTGCATGAGATTCTTCCATCCCGCGATGTGAACCGACGCGGGCGTAGGGATCCCGTGCTCATGACAGAAGCGTTGGAAGAGCGCCTTGTCGTTGAGTCGAGCCACAGCATCGGCCATGACCGCTTCCTCGCTGAACCCGCGAACCGAAAGGCCTATGCGGCGAGCGAGCTCATAGACCTGCGGGGAGGTGATGAAGGGCTCCAAGCTCCAACCGTAACGGTGGCCATCGCTCCTCAAGGCTGCCAGAAGCTCCGGCTCGTCCAACGCCATCCGGATCAAATCCAGAGGTTTGGTGAGATCGGTGTAGTGCTGCGCCGGGAAGTAGACCCGGGGCTCGAAGCCGTAGAGACTCTCGTAGTAGTCGATGAAGCTCTCGGGGGGCGCGGCGTAGAGAAGTGCCGCGTCGTCTGGATCCAGCATGTGGGTGGCTCGCGGGGCGACTTCCACGCACTTACGTGCAAGAGCGCCGGTGGTTTGGCCGTAGAAGGCCTCGTCGATGTTGGTTCCGAAGAGCGTGCGCACGTGGATTCCTTCGTCGTAGTTGCCTACGAACAGCATAGGGTTCATCTCTATTCCTGCAGGTCGGGATGGATGGTGCCGTGCACCTCGGTCGTGCCGACCTTGAGGATCTTGTTGTCCTCGCCGAAGAAGACGACCTTGGAAGTGGTGGGCTCGTCGGTCCAGTCGTAGACCATGACGATGAGGACATCGCCGATGACACCCTTACGGGCGCCTCCGCCGTTGAGCGACATGGTCTTGGAACCGCGCGGGGCCGGGATGGCGTAGGTGATCCATCTCTCCCCGTTCGTGGCATTGACGATGTGGACCTCTTGGTTCATGACGATGCCGGCGGCATCCATGAAGTCCTCGTCGATGCCGACCGAGCCGACGTAGTTGACCTGCGCTTCCGTGACACGGATCCGGTGCAGTTTCCCACTCAACATTCGCTTCAGACGCATGGACTCCCCAGAGGTTGTTCTGCCTTGCGGCAGGGACGTGAACCGTGGCCGTTCACCTCCCTGCCGAGTCAGAAACAAATCCACCGCCTTGCGAGCGGTGGGGTATGAATCAAGTAAACAGGATAGCCTATTTCTTACACACCACCGCGTCTTGCAAGGACAAAGAGTCCGCCAATAATTGGGAGGACGAGTCCGAGCAGGACGGTAGTAATCATGTAAGAATTCATAGACACACTTACGCTACCAAAACCTTCTAAAAGTCGTCAAGCGCCGTGTGGGTAAGGTCTAGATTCCCTCTCCAAAAATGAATCGATCGGTAATCTTTTCGTAGTCGAAGAGTTCGGCCTCGGTGAAGAACCGTTTTACTTCTGTGACAGCGCTTTCTGGCGAATCAGAGGCGTGGATGAGGTTGGAAGGGACGTTCATGGAGAAATCTGCACGGATGGTTCCGGCATCGGCCTCGCGCGGGTTGGTGGATCCGACGACTTTACGAATCTCAGCGACGGCATCGTACCCTTCAAGAACCATTCCAACCACAGGCGTCTGCATCATGAACTGTTTGAGACTGGCAAAAAAAGGCTTCGCCGTCAGATGGGCATAATGTTCATCCAACATCGCGTCATCTAATCGGATAAACTTGAGTCCCACGATCTTGAGACCCTTCATTTCAAATCGGCGAATGATCTCGCCCAGAAGGTCGCGCTGAAGCGCATCAGGTTTGAGCAGAACGAGTGTTTGTTGCTTCTCGGCCATACGTTTGGTTAAAAAATTTGCCCAGAAATTATCACGATCTCATTAAAATGGCAATGGCGAAGGCTTGACTTCCGGCTCACCGCCATAAGAGGTGAGCACAACGTCCTGGTGAAGATCTGTGCGGAACATGTCGGCGCCGATGTCTTCCAGACGTTGAATCACGGTTGGATGCGGATGGCCATAAGAGTTCTCTCGACCCATAGAAATGAGGGCGATTTCTGGTCTGATAACCTGCAAAAACTCCCAGGAAGTTGAGGTAAAGCTGCCGTGATGGCCGACTTTCAGGACATCGATATCGCCAACGCGCGAGCCTACGGTTTCTTCGACGATATCCTCTGAATCTCCCGTGAAGAGGATCGTCGTGTCGCCGTATTCGAGCAACACGTTGATGGAGAGATTGTTACGCTTGTTTGGATATGCATCAACGAGCGAAACGTCGGGCCAGACAACCGTGAGGGTCACCTCTCCAATTTCGATCACATCGTCTGATCTCAATGTGGTCCGGTCGGACCCTTTAGATCCAAGACTCTTGGTGAACGCTTCGTCGTAGGGCGTGTGCGCACGGACACCTGTCTCGTACACCGTGTCGACTTCATAGCGATCGAGCACGCTCACGAGTCCAGTGATGTGGTCGGCGTCCGGGTGCGTCAAAAGAATCGCATTGAGAGATCGATCCCACGGAAGGAGCAAGCTTCCAAGTTTGGCAAGAATGGAATCATCAGGCCCACCATCGATGAGCACCTGCTCGCCAGTTGGAAACTCGATGAAGAACGCGTCGCCTTGACCGATATCGAACATCCACACGCGCAATGGTCTCTCCTGCCAAGGAAGCACGACACGCGCAGCTTGTGCCCATAACACCATCGACAACAGAAAAACTCCCACGACTAGTGAGATCGTTTGTCTGTTGAGTGGGAGTGAATGTTTAGGTGCGGCTCGGCGCATAGCGATGTTTGAACCAAATGAGGAACAAGATAACAGCGACCACGATCGACAAAAGACGGGCGTGTGCGACTTGTGCGAGGGCAAATGGGATCGAGCCAAATGTCTCGATCACTCGAAGCATCACGTTGGAAAGCGCCCATGCTGGGAGCGACGCAAGTGTCCCGATCGGGACAGATGCGATGCCTGCGATGAGACCGATTCCGGTCGCGGCCATGGCATAGGGCACGAGGGGAAGTACAAGCAGATTCGCGAAGGGAGAGATCAGCGAGACGGTTCCAAAGTGCCACAACACAATCGGCAATGTGAGGAGGATAGCGGAGAGTGAACCCGCGAGAGCCTCACGCAAGCCGATCACCTCAGGAATAATGTCGAGACGCTCACTCACAGGCTTGGTGAAAGAGATAATCGCGATCGTTGCCACGAACGAAAGCTGGAACCCGACGTCGTACAGGATAAACGGATGAAACAAGAGCATGACGCTTGCGGTGAGCAGCATCACGTTAAGCATGTACGCTTTGCGCGAAATCCATTTCTCGAGTACAACCAAAAATCCCATGATGCCCGCACGAACGACGGCCGCTGAGGCACCGGCGACGATTACGTACATGGCAAGTAAGATCGTCGTGAGGATCAAACCACGTCGGCGACCAAGTCGAGTCGACATAATGAAAGAAAGAAACGTGATCGAGAAAATCGATACATTGTAGCCGGACGCAGCGAGGATATGCGAGGTGCCTGTCTCGCGAAAGTTATCCTTGAGATCTCCCGAGAGCGTGGTCGAGCCGCCGAACAAAAGTCCCGAGAGAAACGACGCGTGCGGTTCTGGTAGTCCCTTGCGCAATGTGTCGGTCGCAAACGTCTTAACTGTCAGGATAGATCCAACCACCGACCAACTCGTCGATGGATGGACATCGATATACTGCGGTTGGAAACATACCGCGTAGATTCCTTTGGTCGCGAGATATTGGTCATAGGCAAACCCATCGAACGCTTCGGGTCTCTGCACACGACAGTTAAAGACCAATGAATCGCCATACTTAATTTGTGGGTACAGCGGCGCCCACACGAGCAGCTTCCCCTCTGTAAGCTCATCGGCATACCGGACTGAAGTCAACTCTATACGTTGACCATCAACACGACGCTCCACTTCGGCACTCACCACTCCATCGACTCGAACCGCCGAACTCGGTACGTCTGCAACAGACGGTGGTGTATGCGGGAACAACGTAAACAGAAACGCACCAAAACAAAACACCGCCAGAATGAGGGCAAGTGTTTTGGATGGACTCTTAAAAATTTTTCGAAGCCGCATAGGAACCCAAGCCTACTCCGCGGTAGGTGAATCCAAGTTCGCAGAGGTGAAGATCTGCGAGATGGTTGCGACCGTCAAAAATGCGCGGATCAAGCATCAGATCCTTGAGGGTTGCAAACGAGACATCTCTGAACTCGGGCCACTCGGTCAACACGACAAGCGCCTCTGCGCCAGCAGCTGCATCGATCGCCGTGGGAGCAAACGTGACGGAATCGGAAAGCACACGCTTGGCATTCTCCGTGGCTTTCGGATCATACGCGACCACATCAGCTCCCTGCGCGCACAAGCGCTGAGCGACATCGATCGCGGCAGACTCACGCACGTCGTCAGTATCAGGCTTGAAGGCAAGCCCCCACACCGCGATGCGTCGCCCTTTTACGCCACCAAGCTCTTCCAATAATCGCTTGAAGAAAAGATCGCGCTGTCGTGCGTTCACTTCGATGACCGATGAGAGAAGTTTGAAGGTGTAGCCATGCGAGCCTGAGAGTTGCTCAAGCGCCGAAACATCTTTGGGAAAACAGGAACCTCCATAGCCAATTCCCGCACGCAGAAAATGTGGACCGATGCGAGGGTCTAATCCAATCCCCTGTGCAATGTCACGAACATCGGCTCCGACGCGATCTGCCAGGTTCGCCATCTCGTTGATAAACGAAATTTTTGTGGCGAGAAACGCGTTGGCCGCGTACTTGATGAGCTCGGCGGATTCAATCGAAGTCACAACGCGTGGTGCCTTTATGCCTTCATGGAGTTGATCGATGGTCTGAGCCGCAATGCCATCGTCCGCTCCAATAACAAGTCGATCAGACTCAAGAAAATCCCTCATCGCCGTACCTTCCCGCAGAAACTCTGGCACAGAAACGATATTCACAAGACTTGTGAGCTCCTCTCGCCCTGCCTTCTTCATGGCATCACGAATGCGGTCGAGTACGAGTCGATTTGTTCCGACCGGCACCGTGCTCTTCACGACGATCACGGCTTCGTGATCTAACAGCAATCCGACCTCATCGGCGGCGGCACACAACGCCGTCAAATCTGCTTCGCCGGTGCTCTTGGGTGGCGTCCCCACCGCGAGCATAATCACATCGGCTCCATCGATCACACTTTTGAGATCCGTCGTAAACATGATCTGCCCTGCGGCTTGCATAGTTTTGAGCGCCTCTGCTACACCCGGCTCGTAAAACGGAACTTCGCCCAAATCCAATCGGGCGATCTTCCCTGCATCAATATCAACGCATGCCACGTGATGGCCAAGCGTCGCGAACCCCACCCCCGTGGTAAGTCCGACGTAACCGGTTCCGATCATGACGAGATTCATAGTGCGATGAGCTTAACAAATGTGTTCAATCTACGCTAGGATGGGTTTTGGTTGTCTATGCTTACACCTGTTGAGCAACTCTTGCTTGATCTCCTCGCGATCCCGTCCGTTTCAGGCACAGAAGCCAGCATCGTGAACTGGCTTGAAACGCGACTCAAGACATCATTCAAGATCGTCCGTATTCCATCGGGAAATGGTCGAGATTCTTTGTTGTGCCTCCGGGGAACTCCTGAGGTTATTCTGTGCGCGCACATCGACACGGTTCCTGGCGTTGTTGAGATACGTGCTGAGGACTCGGCAATCTTTGGACGCGGTGCATGCGACAACAAAGGCGCGGCCTCTGCGATGATCATTGCGGCCGAAGATGCTGTGAAGGCGGGACAGGAAAATTTCGCGCTTCTCTTTACCGTTGGTGAAGAGACGACATTCGATGGAGCCATGGCTGTGTCGGCGTACATGAAGGAAAAAGAAGTCGAACCAAAACGCATCATTATCGGAGAGCCGACCGACATGAAAGTCATAACTGGTCAGCGTGGAATTTATGTCCCAAGAATCGAGTGTACGGGTGTGGCGGAACACTCATCAACAAACACACCCAACTCCGCCATTCATAAACTCGTGAATCTCCTCTCTTAATTCCTTTCACACTCGTTCCCCGAGACGACTTATCATGTGGGACTGATCGAAGGAGGAACGGCGGAAAACGTGGTCGCTGGTCGCGCATCGGCGACACTCGCCTTTCGATCAACGCAAACAGATATCAAAGAACGGGTCGAGACGGTCCTCGCACAAATCGGTATCGAGCACACCATCACAACTCAACTCGACATCAAAGCTGTCGATCACACACCAGAAGGACAACCAAAAGAGATCGCGAAGTACTTCACCGAAATGGCATTCTTGCCAAACAGTTTCATCGTCGATCCCGGGTCAATCAAAAACGCCCACACAGATAACGAGTTCGTCCCGAGATCAGAACTCAATGCCGCCGTTGAACTCTACAAAGGATACCTAAACTCCCGCTCATAGGCGGGAGTTTTGTTTACGGCTGCTTGCCGAAGATTTCGTTGTAAAACATTTCATAGCTAGGTCGATGATACTTCGCACGAATGCAACGGACGCGAATCTCGTTGTGGATGCGCCAGAGCGTGCCGCTATCAACCAACTCGATGAACTCATCAAACGTCACTTCCCTCACTTCGATTTTCTCACCAGGATCCAGATTCTGCTCGGCTGACTTGTCGCTGTCGCGCGCAACGAACACATGCATCACCCAACGAAGCTTGAGCATCGGAGAGAAGGAAAAAAAATGTGACCACTGCATGGAGGTAAACCCCGTCTCTTCGAGCATCTCGCGTTTGGCTGCGTCGAGAGGCTCTTCCCCTTTCTCAACTCGGCCGCCGATGAGGCATAGGAATGCTTCTTCACGATCAGGCTGACTCTGTCGTTGGATGATAATCTTTCCTTCCTTCGTCGTTGCAAGAACGTCGACGGTGTCTGCGCGATCCAGACGTTCAAAGATTTCTGTGGTGCCGTCATACATCTTTTGCTCCCACTGATAGACGTCAAAGATTACTCCCTCAAAAACCTTCTTGGCGTTCTGCGGCATGTCCATACTTATTTCACGACGATGTTTAAGATGCGACCGGGCACGTACACGATCTTCACAATCTCTTTGCCTTCGAGGTGCTTCAGAACCTTCTCATCGGCAAGCGCCAACGACTTCGCCGTCGCTTCGTCAGCCATCGGTGAAATCTGAATCGTGGCGCGCGCTTTGCCGTTGATCTGTACACCCATTTCGATTTCATCCTGGACGAGCAGCGCTTCGTCAAACTCTGGCCATGCCTGTTCCTCGACCAGTCCTTTCTCGCCGATCTTCTCCCAACACTCGTTGGCAAGGTGTGGAGCAAACGGTCCGAGCACTGTAAGAATTTTTTTCAATTGCTCGCGCGTCACGGACTGGTCGGAAATCTCGTTGAAGAGCGACATGAACGTAGAAACAACCGTATTGAATTTGAAAGACTCAATGTCGTCGGAGACTTTTTTGAGAGCACGTTCGATCATTCCAGCCTTGCCCAGGCTGAAGCCTGGGTCTACCGATGATTCAATCCACAAGCTTACATATCGTTCGACTTTATCGAGAAATCGGCGCACGCCGATGAGGCCATTCAAACTCCATGGCACCGGTTCTTCAAACGGTCCCATGAAGAGGATGTACATACGCAACGAATCAGCTCCGTAGTCACGCACGATCTCATCAGGATTCACGACGTTGCCTTTGGACTTGCTCATCTTGGTTCCATCCTCGGCAAGCACAAGTCCATGCGAGTGTCGTCGAGCATACGGCTCGCTGGTTGGGACGTGACCACGATCGAATAAGAACTTGTTCCAGAATCGAGAATAGAGCAGGTGTAAAACCGTGTGCTCCATGCCACCGTTGTAGAGATCAACCGGCATCCAGTAGTTGAGAAGGTTGTAGGTTGTAGGTTGTAGGGGAGTAGTGGGTTGCTCACCGAGCTGAGCATGCATGGCGTAGGCGAGGAAGTACCAACTTGATCCTGCCCAGTTTGGCATCGTGTCTGTTTCTCGACGCGCTAAACCTCCACAGGTTGGACAGGTCGTATTGACCCAATCGGTCATGGCCGCAAGCGGTGACTCTCCTGTGTCTGTCGGCTCGTACTTGTCGACGTCTGGCAATACGACGGGCAACTGCTCTACTGGCACGGCGACCCAGCCGCCAGTCTCGGGAGAGCATTTCTCGCAGTGCACCAATGGAATCGGCTCGCCCCAATAGCGCTGGCGCGAAAACACCCAGTCGTGGAGTTTGTAGTTTGTCTTTTTGCGCCCACCAACTTTGGCGACCGCTTCGTCAAAAGGGATAAGAGGCTCATCGACAATTGGGAGCTTGAACGCCTCGGCAAAAGCTCGATCACGCTCGTCGTATTGCGGCACGGCCATGATGGATCCTGTCCCATATCCACCCAACACGTAGTCGGCAATCCAGACAGGAATCTCACGACCGTTCGCAGGATTGATCGCAATCACGCCCGTGTCGACGCCTGTCTTCTCTTTGCCTTCTGCGGTGCGATCCATTTCTTCGCGTTTTAACGAAGCCAGCACGTACTCACGAACCGACGCACTTGCGTCCCATCCAACCTCGATCCATTTCTGTGCAACCTCGGGCGACACCACTAAAAACGTCGCGCCGAAAATCGTATCCGGACGTGTGGTGAAGACGGTTTGCTTGTGCTTGCCAGGTTCTTGTCCTGGAACGTTCAATACAAAATCAATCTCTGCTCCCTCGCTTTTCCCGATCCAGTTGCGTTGTTGTGTTTTGATCTTTTCGAGGTAGTCGAGGGTCTCCAAATCCTTAAGGAGTCGATCGGCATACTTGGTGATCGCGATCATCCATTGTTCCTTGTCTCGTTTCTCCGTTGGCCCGCCGCATCGCTCACATTTCCCGTTCACGACTTCTTCGTTGGCGAGGCCAATCTTGCACGAGAGACACCAATTAATCGGCTGGCTAGTTTTGTACGCAAGTCCCGCTTTGAAAAATTCGAGGAACATCCATTGTGTCCACTTGTAATAATTGGGGTCGGTTGTGTTTACCTCGCGCGACCAATCGAAAGAAAGCCCGAGACTCTTGAGCTGACGGCGGAACGTGTCTGTATTCTCTCGCGTGATGTCCTGTGGTTTGCGGCCGGTCTTGATCGCGTAATTCTCGGTCGGAAGGCCAAACGCGTCCCATCCGATCGGGTACAAGACGTTATATCCCTGATGGCGGCGTTTTCGAGAAACGACGTCGAGCGCCGTGTAAGAGCGTGGATGACCGATATGAAGGCCAGCACCGGATGGATAGGGAAACTCGATCAAACAATAAAACTTCTTCCGCGGGTCTTCGTCTTTGGCATGAAAAATACCGGAGGTCTCCCACCGATCCTGCCACTTCTTTTCGATCTCTTGATGATTGTATGCCATAGTCCCACCAGCATAGCAAAATCACCATTTTTTAGCCAAACCATTGACTTTTTAGTATTTTCGTGTTATAAATTTCCGTCCCGATTTTCTACGACGGAGTGCTCATGCTGGACCGATTTTTCGCAAGTCATCGTGAAGTCGTCTTCCGAGACGGAAGGCGAGAAAAAATCTGGGATCAAGGATTCGAACAGGCCGTCAAACTCGCTCGCGCGGACACGCCACTTCCCGATCGAACCTTCATCAACGGGAGCCGGTCTCACAGCGAGAACGCCACATTCTACGGTCTGATGTTGCGTCGCACGATCAGGGCGCACATCCCCAAAGTCTGGCGCCAGCCGGACGACATACTTCTCGAGTTCGTTGTTCTGTGCAAGTGGCTCCACGAGCTGGAAGAGGCGAAGAGTCCGGAACTCGTTACCGCCCGCGCCGCGATTGGATCGATGGTCCAAAAGGGGCTCACACAACTTCTGTGCGACATCCATCTTGACCAATGGTGGCGACTTCATCACCTCGGCCGCACTGAGGGCATCAACCGTCGTGTGTGGGAGGTGCACATCGCTGGAGCGAGTGCCTCGGCCTACGTGCTTAAGACCCTGAGTGCCCGCAACAGCACACGGCTTTACTTCCCCACGACCCACGAGGACGTAAACCAGGGTATCGATTTGCTCTGGATCGAAGGCGGGGCGTGCCACGCGGTGAGCGTGAAATGCGTCGCGGGCCAAGGTCCGGACGTACTCGCCTGGTACGTCGATCAGAAGCCTACACAATGCTTCACCGACCGAATTTCGGACGACATGCGTCGCATCTACGGCGGTGCACACCAGTTGGCCACACAGGAAGAACGCCCCTGTCACGCCGTCCTGATCCACGTGGCCAAACCCGAGGACGGACCCATCCGCCTCAACCGCGACTGGGAGCGTCTCGTTTGGCCCGACCAGGTGCTCCGCACCATTCGTCAGCGTCGCGAGCCCACGCTCGCGCTCGCTCCGACCCGCTAAGAGGACACCTCTTCGCAACGGACCCGCCGTCGTCACACGAGACTTCGGCGGGTCTCTGCATTTTTAGATATTCATCGCTTTTTGGATTCGCTCAAGGGCGATCACGAACGCGGCTCGACGCAAGTCTGTCTTGAGACTCTGTGCCTTTTCAAAAATTCCGTTCGCTTCCTGATGCATCATTTTTTCCAATTTCGTAAAGACCTCTTCTTCGCTCCAATGCTCCCCTTTCAAATTCTGTTCCCACTCAAATGTTGAAACGGTCACGCCTCCTGAGTTTGCCAGGATGTCTGGAACGACCTGGATCCCTCGACCAAAAAGGTTGTCGTCTGCCTCCGGCGTCGTCGGCCCGTTGGCGAGCTCGAGCACGACCTTCGCTCGCACACGAGCCGCGTTGTCTTCTCGAATTTGGTTCTCAAGCGCTGCAGGGATAAGCAGATCACATTCTTGGAACAACAGCCCATCGCCATTAAACGTTTCTCCTCCAGCAAACCCCACGACCGAACCGGTCGCTTTTTTGTGATCGTACAATGCCGCGATATCTAAACCGTTTGAATTACGAACGGCGCCCTTAGAATCTGATGTAGCCGTAATTTTATGTCCGGCCTTGCTCCAAATATCTGCCGCGTGCTCACCCGCGTTTCCAAATCCCTGAATCACGACGCGACAAGATTCTGGTAAACCAAGTTTCTCTCGCAGCGCCTCAAACACATAGAAGCCGCCTTGCGCGGTTGCTGTCCCACGTCCCTCTGATCCACCAGCTTCAAGCGGCTTGCCCGTGATCACCGCTCCCGTTTTATCGCCCGTCACTTTTGCAAACTCATCAGCCATCCATGCCATGATCTCAGGCGTGGTATTCACATCTGGCGCGGGAACATCTTTTTGCGAACCCACCACGTCGGCCATACGTCGCATCCACCCTCGCGAAAGTTGCTCGAGTTCATTTTTAGAAAGCTCCTTTGGATTCACGGTCACACCACCTTTTCCTCCGCCCATCGGAATGTTGGCGACAGCGCATTTGAGCGCCATCCAAAACGCGAGTGCCTTCACTTCTTCAATGTCGGTGTCTTGATGATAACGAATGCCGCCTTTGTACGGTCCGCGGGCGTTGTTGAACTGGACACGATAGCCCTCAAAAACTTTCAGGCTCCCGTCGTCCATGTTGACCGGTATCGAGATGCGAATCTGCCGATCCGGATGCGAGATCCGTTCGAGAAAATCTTTGGAGAATGACGCAAGCTTGGTGGCGCGCTCGAGCTGTGCGAGGGCGTTTTGGAATGGGTTATGCATAATGCCTTCAGGATACTGAGATAAGCTCAAAAAGAAAAGCGACTGGTGGTCAGTCGCCCGTAGAAAGAGCTGAAGCTTCGCTCAGCGAAAGCCCTGCTCGGCAGTCGTCTTCGTAGATGTAGTAGGACATGAGCGACGTCACGTCCGTGCCATCCATCCAGAGCGTCACTTCCTGCGTGAGGTAGCAGTCCTCACCCTGTGCGATCAGCTCGGCATCGTCCTCCCCCATCAGCCCGTCGAACCCGAAGTTCCCGGACTGGGCTCGGACGGGGAAGGAGGAACGCTCCTCCTGGTTCATCGTCCCTGCACTGACCCACTCAGGACAGACCTCGAGCTCCTGATCCACACAGTAGGCGTAGAAGAAGGAGAAGGTTGAGACCGGAGAAATGAAGGAGACCTCCACGAGCAGATCGCCTGGGGACTCCAGATCCGGATCGCGCGTGGGATCGACGTCGGTTCCCTCACCGCTGTCAGACCCGTTGTCCTCTTGTTGAAGACCGTTGGTATCGGTCTGCTCTTGGTTGGGAAGGGCGAACTCGGCCGTGCCACAAGACAGAAGAAGGACGATCACTTGTCACCTCGCAAAACAGGTTGTCCATCCGCTGGTCCACCGCCGGCTTGCACCTGCAGCTGAACCAGGAAAAAGGCTCCATTGTACCCTTGCTCGTATTCGCCAAAACTCGTGGCGAACTGGTTAAGCCCGATGCTGAGCACAGGCCCCACGCCCAAAAACGTCCTGTCGTCTTTGAACGTGCCCGCATGGTACAGACCCGCTAACGTCAGGCCGAAGTACGCATCGGTAACTGATGGCGTTGTGACGGCACGATCACTGAGCATGGAGCCACCCAAAGTGAGCCCCGCACGCGCTTCCCACTGCGGAAAGATCCGTCCACCGTAGAGTGTCGCCAAACCGCCGTAGCCCAACACTGTACCAGGCTCGATGGTTCCGGTTTCCGTCACTTGCTCCTCGCTGGTGAGGCTCAGGAATCCCTGCAACTGCGTACCGACTCGGATACGCGGCCAGGCAAATCCCAGATCCACCCCTACGCCGGTTGTCCCAGAAAACCCGGAACGCAGAGAGAACTGGTCATCACCGTCCAGGACGACCACGAGGTCGCGCTGGCTGATGAATCCAACTCCTGCACTCACGTACTGGTAGGATCCGATCAAACGAGCCAGTCGCGCTTGCTCCTTGGCTTCGAGCGCCTCGCGTGCGGCCTTTTCTGCATCCTCCTTGGCGCGCATGGCCGCCTCGACCGCCTTTCGTGCGTCTTCTTCCGAGCCACGAGCGGCAATCATCGCATCGTTGGCGTGACGAGTCGCCTCTTCAGCCCGATCTCGAGCTTCACCCGCACTGGTCGAGGCAAGTGTTGCGGAACCGCGGGCTTCGTCGGCGATGATCCAGGCCTGACGACTCGCTTCCTCAGCCCTTCGAGCCGCTTCCTCCGCACGATCTGCCGCCGCCTTGACCGAATACGCGACGCTCCAGACAGCCTCTACCTGTCCGGCCACGCGGCAAACCCCGGGCGCAACAGCTTCGCCAATCCCGTAGTCCTTTGAGCGATGGGTGGCGTGATCGACATCGCACCACTGGATCTCGTGGGCGAGGTGACGCGGCACGATAACCGTACAGGTTGCGTCGTCCCAGACAAGTCCGGCGCTATCAGCACGCCTCTTGGCTTCCAAGAGACGCTCGTACCAGGCGCTGGTCGTGTCCTTCACATGACAGGCAAGCATCCAAGCATCTTTGACCGGCTCGGCACGGGCCATCGAGGCCAGAAACAGAAAAAGGACAAGGTGCATCCCTCCTCCCATCCACATGTAGTGGAGGGACACCGTAACTGAATGTTATCCACGCGTCAAATGAAAAGGATCAACGCGAGCCGTGGCGGAACAACTGAGTCATGGGTACAACCAATACGACCACCAGCACCACCCCCAACACAAGGTAGCCATAGGCCGCATTCGCGTTTTGTGTGATGAACCCGTACAACGCAATAGTGAGGATCGAGACAAAGGTACGGATAAAATTATTCATCGACAAAAGCGTGG
>CAZELN010000013.1:6717-27278 GCA_964513275.1 uncultured Gammaproteobacteria bacterium | reverse complement strand
CTACGTGAACATCAACCGCTTGTTCAACGACTCCATCGGTTTTTTTTTTTTTCTTGTTTGTGTCGACCACCATGAGATAGTCTCCATCCGTCCACTTCATTTCTCCTCCCCAGCCTCGATCGATAATTTCTCGTTCAAGCGTTTCATCAGAAAGATAAAGTTGAAGATCTTTTTGTGAAAGTCCCATGTTCAGGAAGTCAAGCGTGGCAAGAAAATCTGTCGACGTTTTTTCAATCGTCTGTTCTATGAGTTTCGGAGCAAGATCGCCGATGAACGCTTTGGGCGTGTTGGCTTCCTTATCGTATTCGTACTCAACGACTTTTTGCGCTTCGAAGATAAAATTTTCTTCGTTGACAGTGAGGCCGTATTCTTCCATCTCAATAGGTCCCAAGAGCCCGATGAGTTCAGAAACGAACGTGGCGTTCACCGCCAGGACACCATCCACACTCGGACCTCCCGCGTCTTGGTAGAACTGCATGAGCTGGCGAGCGGATGTCGGAAAGTCAGGGAACCAGTTTCCGTCTTGGAATTCCCATCGGGCAGAGAGGATTTGCAAAGGCTCCGGCGCACGGAGATGTTCTTGGAGCGTTCCTTGCAGATCGTACGAACCCCCGCCTGGGACGTTCAAGTGTTCGATGACACCATCGCGAATTTTGATTTCCGCGAAGCTTCCAATGAATCCACCTGTTGGACGGATTTCCGTGTTGTTTTGAAAAACGATGAGATAGCGTTTCGTGCCGTCTGTTCCCAGAAGCTGTTTGGTTAAGGTTGAGAGCGTTTCAAATTCCTGAATCGTTGCGATCAGAGCAGGGAGGTTTGATTGAACCTCTGTCAAGGTTTCGCGGTGTTGTTCAGGGATCACCTCAAGGTTCACTTCGTTGAGCGCCTCTTTTGCTGCCACAAGATGGGGAACGGTTGAGAGGAGGTAGGCTTCTAAGATGTTGAGACGTGAAACAGGCGTGGGAGAGAGTTCTGTTTCCATCGCCGTGTACCCCTCACTTATGCGTCCGCCCGCAATCGCCAGTTCATGTCCGGCTTCTACAAGCGCTGCTCCGGAGGAGTAAGACGATTGCGTGGTAGGAAGGACAGAAAGAAGGAGATTTGTTCCTGCTCCGATGTCGTTGATCGTTTGTTTAGCGTTTTGGAAATGGACACCGGCAGATTTGAAACTTGTTCCAGCGGTGGTGATATCTCGGCTGAGAGCTGCCTGTGCTCCTTGTGAAAGAAGGGATACAGCTTCTTGACCTGTGTGTTCGAGTTCTGATTTTGTCGTTTGGAGGTCTTGGACAACATTCATGGCGTGGAGGGGAAGGACAAACAGGAATGAGAGAGCGACAAACGAGACGATGGCTCGTTGCCAAGAGTGGGCGGGTGGAAAAGAAGGGAGGCGAAAAGGAAGATGCCACGACCTGTTTGTGCGCGATGAAGGATTGATGGCTTCCTCGAGATCATCCAAGTCAAGGGGAATGTGCGCACCCTCTTCCACGTGCGCCACTTCCCGTATTTCCTCTTCTTCTGGAAACTCAAAGTACGCAAAGATATCCTCGGGGACCGTCTTAGGGATAAAGGCGTCAGAGGAGAATCGTGGAAGAGTGGGAGTGTCGTACCGCAGAGCCTCGTGATGCGTTTTGGGAAGAGAAATATGCAGAGGAGGAAGAGGAGAAAAAGGTGACGTGAGTGGGCGAGAGAAGACGCTCCAACCACGAGCGGTAAACAGTTCGTCTGTGAGTTGAGAATCGATGTCGCGTGCCTGTAATGTGAGATCATCTGGAAGAGGGGAAGGAGTAGGTCGGAGCATTTCCGGTACGTGCGACTTCCCCAAAAGGTTTACCTGAAGCGTTGGAAAAGAGGTCTCTTCAAGAAGGGAATGTGGAGAGGGAAGGGGCGGTTTCAATTGAAGGATAAATGGAGAGAGTTCGTGTGAACCGTGAAGAATAGGAGGTTTGTTGGGTGTTGCATAGCTCCCAAGGATTCCTTGAAACAACACAGCCTCAGGCACGGCATGATCGATTAATTCCGTTTGCGTTTGTCGTTTCTTTCGACGCAACAAGGCTCGTTTCAGTTCTTCATTCGAAGCTTTACGTGTTACGACTTTTGGGGTTTCAATACGCGTCCGACTCTTTGAGTGGACGTCTGTGTTTCGAGTTTTGAGAGATTTTTTAGGCACAGGATTCGTAGATGTCGAGGATCTCTCGAGCCATGGTACTCCAGGAGTAGTGTTTGATTTGTTCAAAGCCTTTGGCGATGAGCGCCTGACGGAGTGTTTTGTCTGAGAAGGCTTTCTCCATGACCTGAGCCATCTCTTCACAATCGTCTGGATTGAACCAGAGAGCCGCGTTGCCCAGGATTTCTGGGAGGGACGTGCGTCGAGCCGCTGCGACCGGAATTCCGAAATTCATGGCTTCCAACGGCGGGAGGCCAAAGCCTTCGTGGCGGGAGGGGAAAAGATACAGGGTGGCTCCGGCGTACAGTTGGGCGAGATCTTGGTCATTTGGGTTGAGAATAAATTCTACCGTTCCTGGGGTAATACCGATTTCTGGGAGTTTCTTTTTTAACCGTTCGTAAAAGATGTCGTTGCGGCCTGCGAGAATGAAGCGAATTTTTGGGTGGCGTTTTTGGAAGAGGGAAAAGGCGTGCACAAGAGTCTCAAGGTTTTTGTGGGGGTAGGCGTTTCCTACATACAAGAAATAAGGTGGCGGAGGTGGAAGAGGTGGCGGAGGTGAGGAAGGAAAGCGGGTGAGGCCTTCGTACACGACATGAATTTTTTCTGATGGCACCCACGGGAAGTGCTTCAAGATGGAAGATTTGGTGTACTGGGAAACAGCGATGATGGCACGAGAGCGTTTGAGCGCGAACCACAGGACAAGCCGGTACCCAAGACGTTTGAGGAGGAATATGAACGGATGGCGGGTGGTCACTTTGGCCGAGCGCGGTTCTTCAAGCAAGATCAAATCGTGGATTGTGACGACAAATGGTGTTCGTATGAAAAGTGGAACGTTCCAGTGGGGGAAATGGACAAGGTCGAGTTTCTCACGGTCAACCAGAAAGGGCATGAGCAGTTGCTCTTTGAGTGTGTACCAATGAATATTCGTTTCCCTCTTTTCCACCTTCGCCACCTTTTCCACCTGCTCTACCTTCTTTACGAACAAAACATAGCGGTTCTTGTGGTCGAGTTGCATGAGCTCGCGGACGAGTTCCTCAACATAACGTCCAAGACCGCCACCTCCCACGTTTGGACCCAGCATTCTGGCATCAATCCCAATTCGCATGGTTCAATTATAGCAAAATATTCCGAACTTGCGCTCAGGATATCCACAAATTTCATTCAAAATCAGGCCTGAATGACATGGTTAAATACCTCGAGAGTCTGACGAGCGGTTTTTTCCCATGTGAACTCTCTCGTGCGGGCAATTCCACGCTCGCGAAGTTGCTTATGCAGACTCGATGAACTCAATAGTCCTCGCAAGGCTTCACTCAAGTCGCGGCTGTTGTATGGGTCGATGTAAAGACTCGCATCTGCCCCGACTTCCGGCATGGATGACGTATGTGAAGTAATGACCGGTGTGCCACTTGCCATGGACTCGAGGATCGGGAGACCAAAGCCTTCATAGATGGATGGAAAAACGGTTGCTTGGGCAGAGCGGTAGATGGCTGGGAGGTCATGACCGTCGACATATCCGATCTGATGTACCCATTCGTACGTATCTCGCTTCCAGAGCCGACGGCGGATGCCGTGCGATCGCCAACCCCAACCTCCAATCAGTACCAAATGCAGGTCATCATGGGATCGCTCCCGATATTCTTTTACTCCATCGATGAGCGTGAGAAGATTTTTTCGCGGTTCAATCGTGCCAACAAAGAGAGCGAAGCGTTTTGGGAGTTTAAGACGCGACCGAACGCCGTGATCAGAGGCTAGCATTTTTTCGTTGAAGCGAGGAGCGACCCCATGGGGGACGACATATGCCTTTTCTGCTGGTACGGAATAAAGTCGTTGCAGATCCCGCCTGGTCGATGACGAAGGTACGATGATCGATGTGCTTTGTGTGATAAGTTCCTCCGGTCGTGTGGCTTTGTGCCAGAATTGCATTTTGTGCGAGTAGAAGTTCTGGTAGAGGTTCCACGACAGGTCATGAACGGTAAGAACGGTTGGGATGTCAGTCGGGAGTGTGGCGATCGCGAGATTGGGAAGGAAGAGGAGATCAACCGGTTCTCGCACACGCCAATTAAGCGATGGGTGACGCAAAAGAAGTGTTCGAAGATTGAGTAGTTTGTTAGAAATTGGAATATGAAAAAAGGAAACATTGCTTTTGTCATCCCGAGCGAAGTCGAGGGATCCCGAATTTGAGATCACTCTGCTCGCTTTGCTCGGTCGGGATGGCATCGACTTTTTTCCAGAAGAAAGTAAAACGTACTCATTCTCTTTATCAATATCAAAAAGGGCATGGAGAAGGGATTTGGTATATCCTCCCACGCCCGCTGGTTGAGGGGTCGACAAGTGTCGAATATCAACGAGAACGCGCATACTGTTCTTTCACGAAGTCAAGAAGTTCTCGTTCGAACCGGGCACATGAGAATTTTTCGGCGTATGCTTTAATCGCCTGCGAATCCCAGTCTACATCGCGGAATCGGATCATAAAATCGGCGAGTTCTTCCCAACTTTGTTCGTCGAAAAATTGTCCGGAGAGACCTTCTTGTACGGTTTCAGTCGCGCCTCCTTTTCGCCAGGCAATCACCGGACGTCCTGCAGCCATGGACTCAACGGGTGTGATTCCGAAATCCTCCTCCTGAGGATGGATGAACGCTCGTGCGCCAGCATAGAGCTTTGCTTGTTCCTCATCACTCACGCGTCCAAGGAATTCGATGTGTGGTTTTGCCATTCGTTTAAGGTTTTGCTCTACGGGACCAGACCCAAAAATTTTGAGCGGGAAGCCTGTACGATTTGCAGCTTCGATTACAAGATCATACCGTTTGTAGGCTACCAATCGACCTCCCGTAAGAAAATACGTTTTTGGTTCGTTCGAAATGGAGAAGCGATGCGTGTCCACGGGCGGATGAATGACAGTCGCCTCGCGGCCATAGTATTTTTGGATGCGACGTGCAACGGTGTGCGAGTTTGCGATAAATACATCGACTCGGTCTGCGGCCTGTCGATCCCATACACGCAGTCGTGTCATGAGCGGCGGCAAGAGGTTTTTTACGATTCGTGGCACGTGGAGTTCTTGGATGTAGGAATGCGTGTCACTCCAGAGATACCGCGTTGGCGTGTGACAGTAACAAATGTGGAGCGTGTTTTCGCGCGTGAGCACACCCTTGGCAAACGCGCTTGTTGAAGAAAGAACCACATCGTAATCCGAAAGGTCATAGTGCTCCGTTGCCGTGGGCATGAGAGGCAGATACCACTGATACTTGCGTCTCCCAAGTGGAAGTCGTTCCAAGAACGAGGTACGAATATCCCTTCCCGCAAAGGCAGGAAGGGACTTGGGATCAAACAAAAGCGTGTAGAGTGGAGCGTTCGGCCATAAAGAGTGCATGACTCCTACCACCTTTTCCGCCCCTCCGCCTTGGATCAAATAGTCGTGAACAAGCGCGAGTTTCATACGGTAGGCCAATCCTAGCAATTCTTCACTTTTTCGCCAAACGACGCTATGCTACGGATACAAAATAGGAAGTTAAATTTTATCACGTTGTTAATTCTTTTATATGAACGAAATGCTTTCCTCAGAAGGAGAATCCGCGAGTCATTTACCTCGCATACTTGAGTTTCCTCGCCATCGTGAATTTCAAACAGACGATGTCGAGTATCTGTTCCGATCCCTGGATGTGGATCCTGTGTCAATCGAACCAAGACTCGTAGAAGCGATGCAGTATTTGGGATCCCATTCGGAGACGATGAACGACGAGGCTCGTGCCAGGGTAATGGCGGGAGTGATGGAAGAATACGGCAATCGTCTGGACTCACCCAACCGACTTTCCAAAGAGGGATGGCATCATGTGAACCTCGCGTCGACTCTCACAGATGTAGGAAAAGTCGGTCCTGAACAAGGAATGATCGATGACGCGAATCGTCTTGTTACAGCTCTGTATGCGCAGAATGGAAAATTTTCTCCCAACGCGCCACTATCTGAGTTTATTGAACAGTTTTTTCCTTTCCACCGCATAGCAATGCTTAAAGTATTAAGACAGGTTCCAGGTTTGAGTGCAGATATGCCCATGCGTTCGTTTTGGGACGCGCATGCTCAATGGACGCTCGACCATTTGAAAGACAGCGGTGTGCCACATGAGGTTGTGTTGACGGCCGCCGCGCATCATTTGTTGGAAGGAGATGGAGCAAATCCTCGATTGGATGGCGTGCCGATTATCGATAAGGCGACTGGAATGATTCGTGGATTTGGGATTGAGCGTCCGATTGACCAGCGGGAGATTTGGGTCGTGCTGTTTGATAAGTACGAGGCAAACATGACGCGCTCCGGCGCCACGCATGAAGGGGCTATTGGTTGGCTTCGGGAATTCTTCGAGAAAAATCAGACTCTCGCTGCGTTACCTGAACTCAAACGGCAATTCCTTTCTTGTCTGGATGATCTTCATGCCGCTCGGCCGTCAGATGCTTTTCAAGAAATCGAGGAGGAACAAATGGTCGCTAAATAGGGATTTGGATTTTCAAGATGCGCCTTTGTGGAACAAGACGACCAACGGCGTTTTGAAAAGAATATAGAGATCCAGCCATGGATTCCAGTGCTCGATGTAGTAGGTGTCGAGTCTTACCTCATCGTCGAAGTCGAGATCCGCGCGGCCGGAGATTTGCGCCATGCCTGTGATTCCGGGTTTGATCGTGAGGACTTTTCGTTGTTCGGGTTTATATTTGTCGACCTCTTCAGGCAAATGGGGACGTGGACCCACGAGGCTCATATGCCCACGTAAAACCAAGAAAAATTCCGGGAGTTCATCGATGGAAAATTTTCGGATAAATTTCCCAACCGGTGTTATTCGAGGATCGTCTTTAATTTTTACAAGAGGGGAGCCACGCCGCGTATCTTGTCCAGAGAGTTCGTTGTAACGAAGTGCGTGCGTTCCCGGTCGCATGGATCGGAATTTGAAATACGTGAAAGGCCGTCCTCCCTGGCCAATGCGACGAGCCAAACTCCCATCGTCGAGTTTTGCAAAGAAGATCGGACCGCGAGAATCCAGTTTGATCGCCATGGCTGTCATAAGCATGATCGGAGAGGCAAGGATGATCAGAATGAGTGATCCTGCTATATCGAACATCCGTTTATAAATTGCCCCCCAACCGTCCAATGGCGTTTTTTGGACTTCGATGACGGGAATGCCGGCGTAGGTATGGATGATGGAGCGTCCGATCGCCGCCGTGAAAAGGTCGGCGCTATACCGGAATCCAAGATGCTCTTGTTCGGTGAGGGCGATGATTTCCAGCGTCTCTTGGCGGGAGGCTTCAGGGTCAGCCAATACGATTTCGTCGATCTTGTCTTGGCGCTTCATTTCGCGTAGCTCTCTCGCAAGAGCCTTCGTGAAATTTTTATAGTGTCCAGCCACATCGAAGCCGAGATGTTTTTTGTTTTTGAATTCCTCGATGAGTGCCTGGGCGGCCGAAGTTTTGCCGATGATGACGATTCGGTGCGTCCCGATACCAAATCGCAACAGGGAGCGCTGAAGCCCGCGGATCACGAGTCGTTCCGCGGCCACGAAGAAAATAGCCAATCCCCATCCGGCAATCGCGATGAAGCGTGATTCAAAAAGGGTGCGTGAGAAAAATGAAATGGCAAACACGAGCGCCATGGAACTGGAGCACGCCAGCACAATGCGTGAGAGCTCGCTTCCGATCGAGCGGCGCGTCACGCCGTACAACCCACTGGCGGCGAACACCAAAATAAACACAATCACCATGGGCGTGACCACTTTGAGGTAGCCTTGCAGGGCAAGATCGAAGATAACGGGACGGATCGCGGTGAAGGCTGGATGGAAACGGGAGAAGTACGCGGCGATGCCTGCAGCCAAGAGCGCGAGATAATCAAACGGGACGAGGGCAAGCGTAAATGTGAGTTCGGAACGTTTCATAATAAAGCAATGGTAACAAAAAACCCCGCGCGAAGCGAGATTCTTT
The DNA here is from genome assembly GCA_964513275.1 of uncultured Gammaproteobacteria bacterium. Lineage (GTDB taxonomy): Bacteria > Patescibacteriota > Patescibacteriia > UBA9934 > GWF2-40-263 > UBA12478. The sequence continues at coordinate 19,162 of CAZELN010000013.1, read as the reverse complement.
GGGTCTCTATGGACTGGCCTGTAAGCCGAATTTTGTATGCCCAGTTTTACCTGGGTGATGGCAATCTATCTAGGCCGCCTGTTGCCAAGCGGCTCAATCGAGCTACCAAATTTGCTCTTTCACCAAAGAGGGTTTGCCACGCTTCCATGTCGCCATGGAGCGAGTGATGAAGCCGTTGCTGACACCATCACACTTTTCACGTTTGACCCCGAAGGGTTTGTATGGTCTCTGTGGTACTTTCCCTAGGCTTGTGAAGTCAGGAACCAGAGCACGAATTTCCCCAATGCTTCGACTCCCGATTCGTATACCCGATCGCCGTTAGCGATTCTCTTTTTCACCGTGTCTTGCGACATGGCGGGTGTTCGGACTTTCCTCCCCTCAAAGCTCCGTTAGACGGAGCGAAGTGGGGTAGCCATCCGGCCATCCATAAGGACAAGGAAGAGAATACAGGTTTCTTCTCCTATTGTCAATGAGTTTAGAGTGCAACGCCGATTTTCTGGCGGATGAGTTCCATTTTTTTTTGTGCGAGACTTCTGGCATGCATGGCGCCTTGATCGAGGATCGTGAGGAGTTCGCCTTCGTCCTTGAGATAGCCGTAAATTTTTTCTTGGATGGGCGCGAGGTAAGCACTCACGGCTCCAGCGAGATCCATCTTGAAGTCCCCGTAACCCTTGCCTTCGTACTCACGTAAGATTTCGTCGATAGTTTTTCCGGTGGTCAGCGAGTAAATCGTCAGGAGATTGGCGAGGCCTTTTCGTTTTTGGTCGTAGGAGATAGTTGAGTCCGAGTCTGTCACGGCTGACTTGATCTTCTTGAGCACCACCTTTTCGTCGTCCATAAGCGAGATGTAATTTTTTTCGCTTGAAGCCGACTTGGACATTTTCTTTTCGGGATCGTCGAGCCCCATGATGCGTGCGCCTTCTTTGCGGATCTGAGGTTGTGGCACAACAAAAGTCTCTCCAAATCGACTGTTGAATCGTTCAGCTAAGTCGCGGGCGAGTTCAACATGCTGCTTCTGATCTTCTCCCACCGGCACGATGTTTGTATCGTACAGAAGGATGTCGGCGGCCATGAGAACTGGGTAATCGAAAAGACCGACGGAGACCGACTCGCCTTTGCCGCGTGCCTTGTCCTTGTACTGTGTCATGCGCTCAAGCTCGCCCATGTGCACAAGACAGTTCAATATCCATGCTAGCTCAGTGTGCTCTGAGACGCGAGACTGTTGGAAGAGAATGGTCTTTTCTGGGTCGATGCCCATGGCAAGATACGTCGCGGTCGCGAACAAGATGTTGCGGCGAAGTTCTTCTGGATCTTGCGGTACGGTAATGGCGTGATAGTCGACGACGAAGAGGAGATTCTCATTGTCGGCAGCTTGAAATTTCACCATTGGTTCAATGGCGCCAAAGAGATTTCCAATATGGAGAATGCCGGAAGGTTGCAGGGCGGTGAGGATACGAGACATAGAGAATCGATTAAAGATGGGTGCGGAAGGCATCTTCCTTAACTTCCGCAAGTTTCAGTATGCCATGAAGGGTGCCAAGAGCAAGTTCTTGGTGGAGTGGAACCACGGTTGTCCATGTTCGTCGGTTGGCAATTCGTCGGAGTTTGACATGGCTCCCTTTCTGGCTGACAACAAAAAAGCCGAAGTACCGGCACAAGATTTTGATACAAAGTTTGCCGGAGACTGTCTTAGCCATGTCGAATTTGAAGAGTTGTCACAAGCGGAGCGCGACGGGACGAGAGCAGGCGTCGATGTCGTGGTTGATCCTCGAGGTAAAGTTCAACCGCTTCTTTTAGATTCGCTTCCGCCTGCTGGATTGTTTTTCCTTGTGATATAACCCCAAGCTCAATGCAACGCGCAACGAACCACTTCCCCTCCTGAGAGATAACGGTGGTGCAGGTATATGTCATACAAGGGCAGGATAGCAAATCCTTGGCTTTTTAGCCAAACAGAGTCTTGTCCAATGCAAGATGAGCCCCAAATGGGTTTCTGATTCCAATGCGACATGAGCCTCAAATAGAGGTCTCCAGAAACAAGTCATTTTGTTTTGAGAGGGCTTACGTCACACTCCCTCACCACCAAGTCCTTCGCACAAAAATAAAACGACGGATGTTCAAGAGAGTTGCTCTCGAGAACATGCCGTCGTATGTGGGACTACTGGAACACTGCAACGGATTTACGTTGCGAAATCAACTTACACTTCGATAATCACAGGAAGGATCATCGGTCTTCGTTCTGTCTTTTGGAAGAGGAATTTGCCGATTTCGTCGCGGATTTGGTCACGGATGTATTTGGGATCAGCGGCGGATTTTGGATCTTTATCCACGATCGTTTTTTTCACGTGGTCGCGTGTAGCTTTGATGAGCTCTTGATGCTCTTTCATAAATATGAAGCCTCGGGAGATGATGTCCGGATAGCCCACCAACGCACCGGTCTTTTTTTCCACTTGGGCGATGATGATGACCATGCCGTCCTCGGCCAAGACTTGACGATCACGCAAAACAACTTGAGAGACATCGCCCACGCCCAGACCGTCCACGAACACATAGTCCGTAACGATTTTTTCTTTGGTGAGTACGCCGCCATCTTTCCAGAACTCCATCACTTGTCCATTATCCACGACGAAGACGTTTTCTTTTGTCCATCCCATGGAGTAGGCAACTTTGGCGTTCTCGCGCAAGAGAAAATGGTTGCCCTCGATTGGCACGTAATATTTTGGTTTGAAGAGCGCCAGCATGAGTTTGATGTCCTCTTTTTTAGCGTGACCGCCGGCATGCACATCCATCATTTTGTAATTGATGACGTTGGCGCCCTTGCGGTACATCGTATCCATGAGACGTTGTACGGAGTTTTCGTTTCCAGGAATGACCGACGAAGAAAAGATCACCGTGTCGGTTTCACGCAGCCGCACATTACGATGCTCGTTGTTGGCAATGCGGTTGAGCGCGGCGTTTTTTTCTCCCTGGGCGCCGGTACAAATGAGCACGATTTTATTATCTGGGTACCCATCCATTTGTTCGGGCTTGATCAGAGTCGATTGGTTACATTTGATGAAGCCCATGTGCTTGGCGATCTCGACGTTGGTTTTCATCGAATAGCCGTCGATCGCGACTTTTTTCCCCATGCGCTCTGACGCCTCGATGATTTGTTTGACGCGCGCCAAGAGCGAGGCGAAGGTGCCGACGATCACGCGGCCAGGAGCTTTCTCGATGATGGTCGAGAGCTCTTCGCCGATCACTTTTTCGGAGATCTGATGGCCTTCGTGGTTGGCATTCGTTGAATCGCCCATGAGCACAAGCACGCCTTCTTTTCCAAGCGCGGCAATATGCTGAAAGTCAGCGTGCTCCGTGCCTTCTGGATGAAAATCAAATTTCCAATCGCCGGTGTGGCACACGCGTCCAGCGGGTGTATCAATCACAATACCCACGGCGTCTGGAATGGAGTGGTTGATGTGGAAGAAGGATACGGTAAGGTTTCCCAGACGTAACACGTCGCTCACTTTCGTGATCTTGACGTTGAGTTGGCGTGTGTGGAAATCCTCTTGTCGGCGCTTGATGATCGCCGCGGACATGGGGAGCGCGTAGATCGGTGGGTTGCCGATGTTGGGGACGGTGTGAGGGATGGCGCCGATGTGGTCGTAATGTCCGTGCGTGATGATAACGCCGCGGATATTTTTTTCTTTCCCCTTTAGGTAGCTCATGTTGGGGATGATGTAGTCTACGCCTGGCATGTCCTCTTCTGGGAATTGAAGTCCCATGTCGACAAGCACGATATCGTTTTTGTACTCAATGAGCGTGCAGTTGCGGCCGACTTCTTCGCAGCCGCCTAGAACCATGATGCGAAGTTTGTCGCCTGAAGGAACGCGAATAGATTTTGGTTCTGGCGGTGTTTGAGCGTCAGACGGGTGATGTGGTTGGTGTGAACGGAAGATACGACCTTTGAATTTTGGCTTGCCTGGCCGGTGGCCAGGTTTGCGAGGTGAAGGTTGTTGAACCATAAGAACAGATAGTTAGGTGGAATAGTGTAGATAAGGTGGTTAAGTTGTGAAAGGACAGAGAACAACGAGGGTGATCTTTTGGGAAGAGACGAGAGAGGCTCATCTCTTTGGCAAAAAATCACGTTGGTGGGCGAGGGGAGACTCGAACTCCCAAGGGTTTCCCCATACGCTTCTGAGACGTACGCGTATACCAATTCCGCCACTCGCCCAAATTGTTCAATATCGCGGAATTACCTTAAAGCCTTTTTTGTTTTGATGTACCAGTGAACAATATCGGCGAATCGATCCGATGCGGCGATGATGTTCTCAATCGCCTCATGATGCACCTTGTTGGAAAGCGCATACCCGTAAGTCGATTGATATAGATACACGGCTGGAACATCTTTGGCAAGCAGCGTTTGGAATTCTTCGTAGGCTTGGGCGCGGGCGGTTGAATCCATAAGTCCACGGGCGTTTTCTAAAAGCGTATCCGCTTGTGTATTGCTGTATCCTGCGATATTGAGTCCTACACCCTTGGTTTGCGAGGAATGCCAGAACGGGTAAGGATCAGGATCCTCTTCCAAGAGGAGTGGAATGAGGAGGAGTTCAAAATTGCGTGGCGCAATAACGTCTGTGGCAATCAAATCCGGTGACATGATATTGAGGGTCACGCCGATGCCAATCACGTTCAAGTCTTGTTGGATGCGCTCGGCGACGAAACGCATGTCAGGCGTGTCCGGAGCCGTCAAAACGAATTGCAACATTTTTTGTTCCTCCGCTTCCTCAGCTGCTTCTGTTTCTTCTTCCGCATCTTCGTCGGTTTTTTCTGGTTGTAACGCTTCTTTGAGCATCCGTTCGCCTGTGTCTTCAACAAGCGTATAGCCCGCTTCGGTCAGTAGGCTTTGGGCGCTGACGGGATCATAGATATTCGCGATTGTTTCATCGTACCCAATAAACCCAGGAAGGATCGGTGCGTGAACCACGCGGGCAGACTCGCCGTAGACTTCTTCCACTAAGGAAGATGTGTCAATCGCTTGTGCAATCGCTTGACGCACCACGATATCTTCAAGCGCCGTGCTGAGGCTTTGGTTGAAGTAGAGCACGGTTTGCCTTGGAAGGTAGGGTTCAAGCAGTTCGACATTTTTATTTTGTGACAACTCCTCACGCGCTTCAAATTCCACCACACTGATCCCTTCGACATGTTTGTTGGTCAGCGCATCTTGGAGCGCATAGGTATCTGGGTAGAATTTGAACGTGAGTTCTTCAATGTAGGGGATATCGCCGTAGTAATCTTCATTGCGTTTGAGCGTATAACTACGGATGGATCCTTTTTTATCTTTGGTAAATTCCGCGAATTCATACGGACCTGAACCGACTGGTTGAAGATTGAGGGCAGCCAATGGCGTATTCTGCGGAAGGATCTCTGCCCAAAGGCTTGCCGGCAAAATACCAACCGTCAGGTATTGAATAAACGGTGCGAAGGCCCTTTCAAGAATGAAGGAAACGGTTGTATCGTCCTCTTGCACCACGCTGACATGGTAAAACTGGTCAGCCAACGGACTGCGGTAGCTCGAATTCTGGATGGCGATAATGGTGAACACGACGTCCCGTGCGCGCACATCCTCGCCGTTGTGGAACGTGGCGTTGTCTCGGATTTTCAGTGTGTAAACCGTTCCGTCATCGTTGATCGTGATGGACTCGGCAAGGTCTGGCACAAATCCTTCTTGGGGATCCCACCGCATGAGTCCTGAATAAATCAAGCTTGCAAGATCTTGATCCACATCACTTTGGATGGCGTAGAGAGGGTTGATGAATTGCGGTTCACCGATAACGCCTTCCGTATAGGTTCCACCGACAGCGGGAATTTCCACGCGATGTCCGGTGACATAGAGAATTCCTCCTGTGAGGAGGCTCAAGCACAGGACGCCAAGCGCACTCTGGATGATTCGACGTTCTGTTTTTGAGAGAACACTTGGAAGTTGTTTCCATTGTTTCCATGACGGCAAGGTGTTCGTTTTACGAACCGCAAAAACTTGGCGCATGGTGAGGTCATGGGCTTTGGATCGGGAACGTTCTCGTCGACGTGTAAACAATGTACGGATATCAGGCACAGGTTCGATCGTGCCTTGTTAGATCAGCGCGTTCACGAGAGCCACGCCGAAGAAAAGAATAGAGAACACGATGGTGAGTTGGAAGATTTTTTTTTCCGCTCCCCGTTTGGTTCGATAGACGTTTCCGCCGCCGCCGAAAGCGGCACCCAGTCCTGTGCCGCGAGCTTGGAGCAGGATACAACTTGCCAACAGGACTGCGAGGATCATTTGTGAGGTATTGAGGATCGTTTCCAGGTTCATACAACAAATGTAATTCGACAAAAATATATCAGATGTGCTCCTTCCAGTCAATTCCATGCTATAATTTTTGAACCAAAATAGTATGGAGGAAGAAAGACACATTCATCGTCGACGCGGACTTGTCGCGACGGTTGCAACCCTCGCGGTGTTGGTTTTGTTGGGGATTTTTGTCGTGCGTGTGCTCTACTACGCAGACTTGATTCGTACAGGACAAACAGATCCAACGTCTCTTTCCTTTCTGTCCGCGTATTCCGTGACCGCAGCCCTTGCTGCTCAACCCGTGGTGGATGGAATGGTTGACTTGACGAGCGCGGACGATCCAAGTCTTGGGTCGTCCTCGGCTCCTGTGGTGATTGTCGAGTTTGCGGAGTTCGGGTGTCCCTATTCTCAAGAATCTAGTTTCGTTGTCCGAGAGCTTGCGCTTGCTTATCCAAACGACGTCCATTTTATCTATCGCGATTTTCCCCTGACGGATCTCCATCCCATTGCCCAGAAAGCTGCAGAAGCAGGCGAATGCGCGCAGGACCAAGGAAAATTTTGGGAATATCACGATAAGCTCTACCAGAACCAATCAAGTCTTACGGAGGATCGGCTTGTTGAGTTTGCTGCCGAGCTCAACATGAATGTGTATCAATTTGAATCGTGTTTAGACTCGAACCGGTATGCAGATGAAGTTTTGGAAGATTATCAAGCTGGCGTCGGAGCAGGCGTTCGCGGAACCCCAACGTTTTTTGTGAACGGGAACCGGATCCCCGGGGCTATTCCAAAGGAGATCTTGAGCGCCCTCATTGAGTCCATTCTGAATCGAGAAGAAGAAACACAGGAGAGTCTATGATACGAACACGACTTTTTTTTATGGTGGCAGTCGCGGGATCCGTTTTTGGAGTGCTTGGAGCTGCTCCCCTCGTGTCTGCCGCTTCTACTGATCCTTGTTCTTGCTATTGTACAAGTCCTACAGGAGCACGGAGCGTCCCTGATTCGTCGACAAAGATCACACGCGCGGACTGTCAAGAACGATGCACAGATCGCGGACAGACCGTCGCGGCTTTTGCCTGCACAGCCAATCAACATCCTTCCCGATCGATCAATTGCTTCACAACCGCCCAGTGTTCGGATATCGGTGGCGTGCTTGATTCAAAGTATCAACCCCCTGAGTGTCCCAATGGCTATTATTACTGCTTTGCCGATCCGTCAAAAGCAGCAAAAGTGACACTTTCAACATCCATCGGGACATTAACGGTTACGTCGGATTTGGGAGAGTATGTTGCCAAGGCATACCGGTGGATGGTGGGAGTTTCCACGACCATCGCCATTGTGTTCTTAATGGTGGCAGGGTTGCGATGGTCACTTGGAGGACTGAGTTCCGAGCAGGTTACGAAAGCGAAGTCAACCATTCTCAACGCCGTGATTGGACTTGTCTTGTTGTTATCAACCGCGCTGATTTTAGCCACGATCAATCCACAACTCCTCAATTTAAAACTCCCTTCATTTCCTATGATCAAGACCGTGAGTCTTGTCGATAACGCTTCGTGTGATGAACTCAAAGCGGAAGGATACACGATTGACTACTCCGGCCCAGAAGAATGTGGCACGGTAGGGACAGTGACAAAAGATCCAAGTGGAAATAGTGTGACGGATGGTGTTGTCTGCAATTTTTCCCACTGTGGGAACGACCGCCAGATTTGTATTCCAGGCGAGACACCCACGTGCATGCTGTGCGAAGAGTTGACTATTGGGAATAAGGTACTGACTCCGTCCGCGTCATTATGCTCTGCGTTTAACACGCTACCACGATATGAAACGGAGCGAAAAACGATTGAGGGAACATATACACCTAATACCGGTCCTAACGCAGGAGTTGCGAGAAAATATTCCGAAGAGGTTTATACAAGATATGAACAGTGTTTTTTTACACATGATCCAGATGCAGGTGCGGAGATTACTGGACGTGGTGCTTGTGCGCGTGTTTTTGTGAACTGTGAGACGCTAGTTACTTCTTGTGCTAGTTATAACGAGATTCCAGTATTTATCTCACCAGGAGTTTCTACACCGCTAAAGAATATTGACTTAGGAAAAAATTCTGGTCTACAACAGTCTTCTATTGAACAGGCATACTCTGTCGCGTTTGGAAATTTCGGGGATTTTACATTGGGAACCCTCTGTGGATATGGAGGAGTGTTAGACGATATGTGCGCGTATAAAAGACTTGGAGAAGATAACGGGAAGGCATGCGACATAAATTCGTTTAGTGTTGTTCCAGGGACGGCCATTACATCGGCTTCATACTATTGTACCTATTTTAGTAGAGATTCCTGGTGGGTAAACTTGTTTGATTGAACTGAAGAGTCTTGCCCTGTGTTTGTTTTTGTGGTAGCTTGGCGTGCGCTATGTCCAACAAGATTTCCGTGCGTGGAGCGCGCGTGCACAACCTGAAAAACTTGAGCGTCGACATCCCAAAAAATCAGCTCGTGGTGATTACCGGTCTCTCTGGATCTGGAAAATCGTCGCTCGCGTTTGATACGATTTACGCAGAGGGACAGCGTAGGTACATGGAATCGCTCTCTAGTTACGCTCGTCAGTTCCTTGAACTTCAGGACAAACCAGACGTCGATGAGATCCTTGGTCTTTCGCCGACGATCGCCATTGACCAAAAATCTTCGTCGCATAATCCTCGTTCCACCGTGGGGACCGTGACGGAGATTTATGATTTTTTGCGCGTCCTGTTTGCGCGCGCCGGCCGCCCACATTGTCCGAAATGCGGGACACCTGTCAGTGAACAATCGGTTCCGCAGATTGTCTCGCACATCGAAGTCTCGCTTGGCAAAAATCGGATGCTCTTGCTTGCCCCGGTTGTGCAGGGTCTCAAAGGGGAACACAAATCTGCGCTTCTGGCTGCGCTCAATGCGGGTTTCACCTCCGTGCGCTTTGATGGCATCATCATGGATACGCAGGAGGCCCTCACGATGCGTAAGGACAAAAAGAAAGCGCACGATATTGATGTAGTCATTTTTGATTTTCAACCGCAACAACCTTACTCGACGGAACAGATAGCCACGCAAGCCAAGAGGGCGCTTGAATACGGCAACGGCTTTCTCACGCTCTTGAGTGACGACAACGGTGACGAATCCACATTGAGCCAGAGTTTCATGTGCACCAACTGCAACCTCAACCTTCCAAAACCTGAACCACGCCTGTTCTCGTTCAACTCGCCGTTTGGAGCTTGCACAGAATGTACGGGACTTGGGGAAAAACTGGTGCTTGAACCTGACCTCGTCATCCCAAACCGTCGACTCACGTTTGAAGAAGGGGCGGTGCGTCCGTGGACGCGTATTGCTGGGAATCAGACAAGCTACATGGATATCCTCACGTTAGTTGCAATGAAGCATCGAATCCCCATGGATGTACCTATCTCCAAGATCGCAAAAGCAAAACTTGACTTGTTGCTGTATGGAACACGAGAGGATCAGTATAGCTACAAGGGAGAAATGGTGACGTTTCCAGGAATCCTTGCACAGCTCGAACAAAAATATCGTGAAACCGATTCCGAGTATGTGCGCGCAGAACTTGAGGGATACATGCGCCGCATGATCTGTCCGAGCTGTCAGGGAAAACGATTGCAGCCCGCGGTATTGGCGATTACGATCGCGGACAAATCGATTTCGGACGTCGTGAATATGCCGGTGGAGGATCTAAAAGAATTTTTCGGGCAGGTGGGGAAGATAGAAAAGGTAGGACAGAAATTGACATCTGAAGAACTTCTTGTCGTCGGGCGAGTCGCCAAGGAAGTACGCGCCCGCATCGACCAACTGATGCAAGTGGGTCTGGGCTATTTGACGCTCGACCGAAGTGCGATGACGCTTTCCGGCGGGGAGAGCCAACGGGTGCGCCTAGCAACCCAACTTGGCAGCCAGCTCTCAGGCGTCATCTATATTTTGGACGAACCATCAATCGGCTTGCATCCACGTGACAACGACCACCTTATCCAGACGATCCGTGCGCTTAAGGATTTTGGGAATTCCGTGATCGTCGTGGAACATGATGAGGCCATGATCGAGGCAGCGGATTATGTCTTTGATGTGGGTCCAGGCGCTGGCGAGTACGGTGGGCAGATTGTGGCAGAGGGGACGCCGGCACAGATTAAGAAAAATAAAGACTCTCTCACAGGACAATACCTGACTGGCAAGAAAGAAATTCCGCTTCCAAAGAAGTACCGAAAAGGCAACGGAAAGAACATGACGATTCAGGGCGCGACCGCGTTTAACCTCAAGGACGTTGATGTTGATATTCCGCTTGGGAAACTCGTCTGTGTGACTGGTGTTTCTGGTTCAGGAAAATCAACACTCATTTTGGATATATTGGGTAAGGCGCTTAGTCGGAAATTTTATCGTGCCAAAGTGTATCCGGGAGCGCACAAGGACATCAAAGGCACTGAACACATCGACAAGGTCGTGGCCGTAGACCAGTCTCCCATCGGCCGTACGCCACGTTCCAATCCCGCAACGTATACAGGCGTCTTCACGGCGATCCGTGACCTTTTCACCGATCAGCCAGAGGCTAAGATGCGAAAGTTCGATGCCGGCAAGTTCAGTTTCAATGTGAAAGGAGGTGGGCGTTGTGAGGCATGTGGTGGGGATGGGATGCGTCGGATCGAGATGCAGTTTTTGCCGGACGTGTATGTGGAGTGCCCTGAATGCCGTGGCACGCGTTACAACCACGAGGCGCTGGAGATCCACTACAAACAGAAACATATTGCGGACGTGCTCAACATGACGGTGGAGGAAGCCCGTAGGTTCTTTGCCGACCAGACATCGATTTTCGAGAAACTCCATGTGATTCACGAGGTGGGACTTGGCTATCTGCGTTTGGGACAGAGCGCGACAACGCTTTCAGGCGGAGAAGCGCAGCGCGTGAAACTCGCGACCGAACTTTCTCGTCGCGCCACGGGACGCACTCTCTACATCCTGGACGAGCCAACCACGGGACTCCATTTTGAAGACATCAAACGACTGCTCGGCGTCTTGCACCAGCTTGTCGATAAGGGCAACACGGTGGTCATTATCGAGCACAATTTGGACGTCATCAAAGGGGCCGACTGGGTGATTGATATGGGACCCGACGGAGGAATGAAGGGCGGAGAAGTGGTTGCGGTTGGGACGCCAAAGGATATTGTAAAAGTCAAAAAGAGCATTACTGGACAGTATCTAAAAGAAGTTTTGAAGTAAGTTGAAAAAGCCACGTCTGTCTTACAGAGTGGCTCTTATTTTAACTAACTTAAGCCAAAAGTCCTGAGCTTAGCTCCGGACCTGGGTTGACAAAATCACTATTTTTTGCTATCTTTTTTCGTTAAATTAGCAAAAACTATTCATCTTTCTATGCTTAAGAAATCACTTATTCTTGCTGTCGCGGTGGCGATTTTGGTGAGTCCACTCCTCCCACGAGTTTTTGCTGACTCCGGGAGCTGGTCCAACACCGTCGCCTCTGCGGCTTGGGATTACGATTTTTATCGTGTTGAGCGTTTGACGCTCGACGATGTCTCCGGTCCTTACGACTTTAACGACGCTGTCTTTGTGACGAGTGTCGCACAGTCGTGTGACTATGAAGAGTCGTGTGAGATGGTCGACATGACCGTCTTCCAAGATGGGGAAGCGTTTGAGATCGAGTCTGTTGACGAACGTATTGTTTCTGCTTTCTGGCACACTGCCCAGGACGGTCGTTTCATTTACCTCGTTGCCTCTGATGACGGCGAGATTTGGGGAACCGTGTATGAGTATGACTCGACCACCGGGACCTCGACCAAGCTCACGGATATTGAACAAGACGAAGACGACCTGGACTTCATGACGTTCGCCACCGATGGCGACCGTGTGTACTTCAGTACCATCCATACCGATGAAGATTCTGGACAGGTTGAGTCCGAGCTTTCCGTGTACGACTACGACTCGACCTACGGCCGTGATGACTTTACCTATCAGTTGACCGCGCCATGGCAGGAGATCGTCGATGTCCAAGATGGACTCGCACTCGTGAAGTTCCAGTTCTCCGGTGGCTTTGAACAGCTCTGGCTTGTCGATCAGACGGCCCGCAGCATGGAAGCGATTCCGGATACGTGGACAGAAG
>CAZELN010000013.1:0-6707 GCA_964513275.1 uncultured Gammaproteobacteria bacterium | reverse complement strand
ACAGAAGATCCAGGCGAAATCGTTGGCGCTCATTTCGTGAGCGACGGATCGATTCGTTTCTTCCGCAACTTCCGACTCTTCAGCTACAACCCTGAAACCGATACGACTCCGACCGATGCAGGTGGAGCGTATCTTTCTTGGTTTGACGAAGTATCTGATGCCTTGCAGATCGTCGAGGATCGTATGGCCTACATCGATGATGAGGACGGCTTGTATGTGAGCGACGTCGACGGCGTGAGCAAGTACGGTGTTGCCTTGAATGGTCAATTCAACCTCGATGAGGATGCGATCTACTTCCAAAATAGCGAGGGCGATTACGTGGGATACCACTTCTCGACTCGTGAGTGGGAGACGCTCTCGTTCCTCGTGACGGACACCTTTGAGGATATCCGTGTGGGAATCGACTCAGACAATAATGTCTGGTACGAGAACCTGACGACGGGGCATCTCTTGAATGTCGGCTATGGTAATAAGCCCGTGGTGCTCTCTGACCGTGAGCATGCGTACTGGATGGGTGAGGACGGCAACATGTATGAGGCCACTTTCTCGCCGTTGCTCGACCTCGCGCGAGAGGATGTGGAAGCGTTCAGCTCCTACACCTCCGAAGGCATCTACCTCGTAGCGGACGACAGCATCTGGCTTATCCCTGACTCGACCGTGTACTTCACCTGGTTTGATTCATGGGATGATACACTGGAGGTGAGTCAGGCGACGATTAATGTGTATCTAGACACGTATGATTACAAGGGCGACCTCAAACTCGCCGCTGGAACACGCGTGAAATCTGACGTGTCCAACAAGGTGTACGTGGTTGGAAGCGACTACAAGCTTCACTGGATTGTGAGCGAGACTGTTGCCGATGAAATCTACGGTTTTGACTGGAACCAAGGCATCATCGAAGTGACGAGCACGTATCTGTGGAAGTATGCGACCGGAGACGATGTGTCGTCCACAGACGACGCTCGAAGCATTTAATTATCCCTCGCTCCTCGCAATGACGAGTAGAATGATCAAACACAGCCTCTGGAGTTTTTCGGTCCCCCTCCTTTTTAAGGAGGGGCTAGGGGTGGTTATCACCCTCGACCAGGACTCCAGAGATCTGGGTTGGAAAATATCCAGTCGGGAGGGATTCTTGGACAAAAAAATCATCCTGCTCCTTTGTGCTTTCGTGCTGTTGTCGGCGAGTCTTGTGCTCAACTCCTTCGAGACTCTCAAGACGGCATCGACCGAAGTATTGGTCATTGAGGTCTTCCTCTGGGTTGTGTGGTGTGTGGAGAGTCGCTCTCGGAGCCACTTACATGTCCCGATCGTCCCACAAGTGCTAGCCTAGGAGTTCCATCATGTCTCTAATGTCGATGTACACGATTGGTGTGATGTTCGGTATCGCGATAGGAATTGCATCCGGAATCACGATCGGGTACGGAATGGGTTTCGCCGTCGGGCGAGCCAGCAAGAAGTAGTAGAGGAGGAATCAGATGGTCATTCTTCTCGCGGCTTCGGTCGCGTTCGCTGCTCCTGCCACGGACCACACGGTTCGGATCGACCTGTTCGAGGACGACACCAGTCCCGACAAGCCTGACTGGAAGGCTGCTCGCGTCGGCGCCTGGACGAAGCCGTACATCGGCTGGACCATCGACGCGGGCCATGGTGACGGAGTCGTCGATTTCGGTGATGTCCGCTTCCGCGACGAGGTCGTGACCGGACACAAGGATGTCGATGTCGTCATGGTCATCCGTATCAACGGGATCGACGACTACAACTGGGTCACCTGGGCCCCCCAGACGGATCTCGAGGTCAACCTTCTCATCGCCTCGCGGCCGAAGGACTCGAGCTACATCAGCTCGGATCCCTCGACCCGCATCTGGGAGGATCAGCCGGGGTTCTACCTCTGGGATCACGAGATCACCAATCTCAAGGTCGTCGGGCTTCCGTACTCCAGCCAGACCAAGATCGAAGTCGTGTGGCTCGCCGTCACCGGCTCCCACGACTCCATGGCGCCCCACATGCTCACGCACTGTGTCGGCACCGACCTGGTCATCGACCAGTCCGGAACCATCTCCCCATTTACCTGCGGGGGCACTGACCTGAAGCTGGTCGCCGTCGGCAGCCAGCTCTTCCAGCCTTTCCCCAGCGCTTACGAGGTCGATTGGATCCTACCGCGCGAGGTGGGTCCGATGGAAGCTTTTCCCTCGCCCGTCCCCTGACCCCGCGTCAGTCACGAAACACCCCACGAGGGGACTCGCGACTGTCGGCGGGGTCTGCCCACCATAGCTCAACGAGCGATGGTGGGTGTTTCTTTTTGGCGGGAACATAAAATTCACGATCGTAAAAAGTACGTTCCTTTTGGGAACAACAAAACCGGCCTTGAGAGCCGATATTATGTTTTGACCATCTAATGACTTTGCGCTATTCTAGATAGGTAAAAAATTTTTACCTATGAATATCCTCAAAGTTTCGCCCAAGGGACAGATCACGATTCCTCGAAAAGTTCGTGAGTTGATCAAAACCGATCGGTTATTGTTTGAGATGAAAGGAAAGTCGATCACGCTTAAACCCATGAAGTTGTACGTCGATGAAGCTACTTCGAACTTTTCAGACCTTGCCGCTACGTCCTTTGCATTTTGGGACAATAAACAAGACGATATTTACCAGACGTTTTATGAGCAAGCGTAATACGCTTCGACAGGGAGACATTGTCTTGGTTCCGTTCCCGTTTACCGATTTGACTGCAACCAAAACAAGGCCAGCCGTCGTGATGTCAAAATCAGACCATGGGGATGATGTTATCGTTTGTGCCGTCACGAGTAAATCATTCCGTGGTGGTGTGAAGTTTGCTGAAAAAGATCTTTCTGCTGGTTCACTGCCTCTCACCTCATATATTCATCCAGAAAAGGTCGTCGCCCTGCATAAGTCACTTATCCGTCGAATCGTTGCACGCTTGTCGGTGGCCAAGTTGAAAGAAGCCATCCAGGTTTTTAAGGCTCAATTTTAATCCAGCATCACAACACCGGCCTTGAGAGCCGGTGTTGTATTGATTTACTTCTTTTTCTTTTCCATTCCCAGCTCCGTGTAGGTCTCTTTGAGACTCCGCTTGAAGCCGAGTTTGAGATTCTTGAGGAATCCGAGTTTCGCCTGACGCACCTTGGCCGTTTTAATCAGTTCAATTTTGGCGACAACAGGAGAATGAATGGGATAGATTTTTTCGACCCCGATCCCGTCGCTGACTTTGCGCACGGTGATCGTTCGGGAGATTCCTTTTCCACCCAACGCGAGGATCATGCCCTCAAACACCTGGATACGCTCGCGCTCTTCACCTTTTGGCGAGACGTCCTTGATGCGCTCATGGAGCCGTACGGTCTGTCCGGCTTGGAGCTGCGTCATCCCTACGAGTTTTGATTCTTCTGACATAGTTGTTTGTTACAGCACCGTCTAGAGGATCACTTCTCTCACGAGATACATGTTCATTGATCGGCTGATAATGTGGCGAAATAGTAGCGGGATGAAGGTTTTTCGTCAAGTATCCATGAGGATCTGGATCTGGTTGAGCGTCTGTTCGAGCTCGCCTTCCCGGTTCACGATTCGTTCGTCCGCGAGTTTAGCGAACTCCATCTCTCGCTCAATCGCTGTTTTTCTTTCTACGAGTCCTGCCGTGGTTCCCTTATCACGCTTGGCAATTCGTTCCATGAGTTGGTCAACACTCTCAGCCTCAATAAACAGGAGAGTCGCTTCAGGGTTTGCTTCTTTAATCGTTCTCGCTCCTGCCACGTCCACCACAAACAAGACATCATTTCCAGCCACCATAAGATCTTCGACGTCCGAGCGCCGACTGCCGTAGAGGTTTCCGTAATGCTCATCCCACTCAAACATCGCTCCAGAGTCGATGAGATCCTGAAACGTTTTACGGTCGAGGAAGTGGTAAGACACGCCATCGGTTTCGCCTTCTCGAATAGGTCGAGTGGTACAGGTGACAACTTTTTTGAGATTGGATCGACGCCTAAGTAGTTCCAGAGCGACCGTTGTTTTTCCGACACCTGATGGACCGGTAATGATGTACAGTTTTCCCTTCATACTATTGGTAAGGTGCGCAAAAGAGTTTGGAGATTTTCTGGAAGGGGAGCGGTAAAATTTTTTTCGTGTCCGTCCATGAGTCGTAAAGTGAGCTTGTGCGAATGAAGGAACAATCGAGAAAGAGGAATTTCACGAAACTTCATTCGTTTCACTTTGTACAACCGGTCGCCGACAATTGGGTAGCCAAGCGCTTGGAAGTGGACACGGATTTGGTGCGTGCGTCCCGTGAGAATTTTTACCTGCACGTAGGTAGCGGTAGAAAAGCGTTTGAGCACGTCGTACAGGGTGATGGCGTCTTTGCCCTCTTGAGATTCTGTACGGGCAACCATGCGACCTTTATTTTTTGATCGATGAATCTTCAGAGTGATGGTATCCGTTTCTTTCGGGAGCATACCATACACAAGCGCGAGGTACTCTTTTTTGATGGTTCGGTTTTGGAATTGTTTTTTGAGTGCCTCAAAGGCTTCTGGTGTCTTGGCAATAACCATCAATCCAGAAACGTCTTTGTCGAGTCGGTGCACGATGCCAGGTCGAGTGGGATCATCACCCACATCGGCGATTTCCGGATAACGTTCCAAAAGTCCATCAACCACGGTCGTGCGATGTTCATCACGGAACGCCTCGTGGACAAGAAGTCCGGCAGGTTTATTGATGACCAAGAGATCATCGTCTTCATACACAACATCAAGTAATGGAAAGGCGTCGCTCTTTACGGGAACCGTGAGTCCGGTCGCAGGATAGAAAACAATGTCCCCAGGCTCGAGAGTCTGACCAGGTTTTCCTTGCTTGCCGTTGACCGTGACCGTACCTTGTTTGATGAGACGTTGGATCTGTGAACGAGAAGCCTCCATAGTCTCAACAAGCATCTTGTCGAGCCGTTCGCCCAATTTATTCAATGGAATTTCAATCGTTGGCATAATTATCTAGATTACCGCTATACTAGAGTAACACAGAAAAGGGCGCGTAGCTCAACGGTAGAGCGAACGTCTTATACACGTTTGGTTCTTGGTTCGAATCCAAGCGCGCCCACCAACATTTATGCCATTTCTCATCCTTGGAGTCATTCTACTTATCGTCGGTACCGTTTTTTTGCGCAAATCCATCAAAGAAGAAGATAAAGAAGGAGTAGTGGGCGTGATGGCTCTCATCATTGCTGCGGTCATTATGATTTTGTTTTTTGGACTCTTTTACACGTTTACGATTTTTTAATATGGATGCCGAGCTTACATCATTTTTTATTCTCCTATCGATCTTATGGTTTTTGGTTTACTGGATTTTGGGTGGTGTCTTTTTTGCCATCATGACGGTTGTACGGTTGGGACGCTTGCGAAAAGTTCGGTTTAGTTGCCTTTTTTCGATCCTTGCGCTTGTTTTGGGAATCGGCGCAGCGTACGTGGGATTACAAGGATCCAAAGAAGCCGTCCGTGACTGTTTGATCAATGCCCAAGGGAATGCGGAGAAACTCGTTGCGGTACTTGGTTGCGGGTTTGCAAGTATTTTTGGCACTTTTTTGTTGGGTGCGCTTTTGTTGACGATCGGTGGGTTCCTCGTCATGGCCATTTCTAAAAGTAAAACAAAACCCTGGATTATCCTGGAACCGGAAGAACATCCGGATGAACACCAAGAAGCATCATCACAGGGTCATGAAGGAAGTTCGAAATTTTTTTGATCTGTTATTCTCTCCAAACGAGCACAGGCGAGTCAGCGTCAAATGTCAGTTCGTCACTCGCCATGCGAGTTTCTTCTCCATCGAGCCCCACGACTACCAGTGTCTCATCTTCAAGCGATTCAGGGAGCGTTCCATCCCACAGGGCGTATACGCTTTCTCCATCAACATCGAAAAGATATTGCCCGTCTGCAAGTTCTTCCACAGACGTAAATCCTTCAAGCACGCGAGCCATGGCTTGGAGCGTGGCCAAGAACGACCGTGGTTCGCTCTGCTTTCCCATCTCCTGGTTAAACAAGGAAGAAGCACCGATGCCTCCCATGCCCCCACCTTGGAGATCGATGAAGATCCGCTCAAGACCTTTGGAAAATCCGATGACCGCATAGCGGAAATACCACGATGCTTGGAAGTCTTCAGATTGAGTTGGGAGTGTTTTGTCTGTTGATGGGTTACTGCCAGGTGGCGCATCTGCGTTTGGTGTTCCTGAGTACGTCCCAAACTCGGTTACCCATAACGGTTTTGCTCCATCTGAATTCTCGAGAAGATCGTTAAAAAAGTCTAAGTGAGCAATCCAGTCCTCAGGCGTTTCTTCCGCACCCGCGCGTTCTTTGTTGTAGTGGAAGTTGAAGATGTCCACATAGCGGTCGTAGCCAGCTTCAAAAAAGTCATTCCAAAATTGTTTTGTGCTTTCCGGTCCTGGGCCGTGGCCAATGACTTCAAGCGCTCCCGCGTTGAGGACAAGGGCGTCCTCGTCCGCGTCCTTGATCGTGTCATACGATATTTTCAGGAGCTCGCCATATCCATCGGGATTTTTTAGATAGCCACCGCATGGACCGTCGTATTCGTTGCCAACTTCCCATGCTTCTACGCGCGTGGTGAGACCGGGCATATCGTCGATTCCGTCGCCATCATATCGCTCCACTACAGCTGTCAAGAAGTCCTCATACGCATCCCAGTCGTCGACGGGTCCGGC
>CAZELN010000012.1:9367-27478 GCA_964513275.1 uncultured Gammaproteobacteria bacterium | reverse complement strand
TGAAACAGCTCCCAGCGCTCGACTTCTGTCACACGCGGAAGTAATGCGCGTTCATCGATCACGGTGGTAGACCGGTAGTCCGTGTTTGCCATCAAGGAACGTAACGTCGTCCATGCATTTCGATCTACCGCGATTGTGTTCACTAGGTATTCGTCTACGAGGTTTGACTCGTTTCCCTTGTTTAAACGCAACACTATGATAGCACCAAAAATGCCAATAATAGTGAGAATTCCTATAACCACTTTGCGATGAAAAGATTGCATATGGAAACCAGTCTATCACAAAACTGCCATTCGGGGGCTTTGCTTAAACAGCTAACCAAGACAAACCGTTTCCAACAGCTTCGCACAAACAAGATATGGATCCATGTTCGCCGCGGGTCGTCGATCTTCCAAGTATCCTGAGCCGTTTTTTGCCGTGAACACCGGAATGCGGATAGAAGCTCCACGATCGCTCACTCCGTATCGGAACTCGCTGATACTACATGTCTCATGCTTTCCTGTTAGACGTTCCTCGTTTCCTGCTCCATACACAGCGATGTGCTCAGCATGCTTCGCTTTGAGTTTTTCACAGGCCGCCTCAACCGCTTTGATTCCGCCTGGCAAACGCATGTCTCGCGAACTGAAATTTGTATGAGCTCCGGCACCATTCCAGTCTCCAAGTATCGGTTTGGGAGCAAACGAAACCCGAATTCCATAGTCCTCACCAAGTCGTGCAAGCAACCATCGCGCCATCCAGAGCTCATCAGCTACCTCCAACGCTCCTACTGGCCCCACTTGAAATTCCCACTGGCCTGGCATCACTTCCGCATTGATTCCACTCAAATGAAGTCCCGCGGCAAGGCAGGCGCTCAGGTGATCTTCAACAAGATCCCGGCCATATATGTTCTGTGCTCCCACGGCGCAATAATATGGTCCTTGTGAGCCAGGTGTTCCATCCTCTGGCCATGCCAATGGCTTCTGTCCCTGGAAGAGTGTGTACTCCTGTTCGATCCCAAACCAAGGTTCATGGGCGATAGTCTGCTGCGTAATCTGACGCAGTCTCGCTCGGGCATTACTGGCATGTGGTGAACCATCAGGATTCATCACCTCACACAAAACCAGAATATTCCCCTCACCGCGAATCGGATCTGGAACGATTCGAACGGGTGTGAGCAAACAATCACTTGAGCGTCCCTCAGCTTGTTGCGTGCTCGATCCATCAAAGCCCCACTCAGGAGCTCCATCACGAGCCACTTCATCAGCATCCAAAATTTTTGTTTTGGAGCGGAGACTAGGCGTTGGCTTGTATCCATCGAGCCAAATGTATTCCGCTTGAATTTTCGCCATAAGAAAAAAGGTTAGCAATTAAGCACCTCCTTTGCAGGGAATTATACCACACCTGATTTATCTCACGGTTTGTCGATTGTATCCAAACTTCTCTTCGTAGATCAGCTCAATATGGTCGGGAGTGAATTGGTACCAGACGTGATCTGTAAGAACAGCTCCAATAGCGGAGGTGACTGGCTTTCTCTTCTTCTGCATCCACTGTCTGAGGAGTTCAAAACGATTTATTCGTTCCCATTGAGATGACACTTCTTATACTTCTTCCCCGACCCACAGGGACATGGATCATTACGACCGGCTTTTTCGGACGATCCCCCAGGCTGAAGCCTGGGGCTACCTCCGTCTCCATTTCCACCATTGGTCTTCTGTGCCCCTTGCAAAACAAGACCTGCTTTCTGAAACACTGATCGCCCCAGCTCCGCTTGCACCTTCATGTCCACCGCATGCTTCGCGTACTTGAAGAACGTTTGTGTGATCTCGTTGTTAATCGATCCAAGCAAGTGCTGGAACATGTTGTAACCCTCTTTTTTGTATTCGATGAGGGGATCGCGCTGACCATAGCCTTGGAGGCCAATCCCTGTTCGCAGGGCAGTCATCGCGGCAAGATGATCGATCCACAACATATCGACCGCTCGCAGGATCACGGCGCGTTCGATGCTGTACATATTCTTCCGCTCCTCGAACACCTCGTAGAGCTTGTCGTACTGTGAACGAATAATCTCCATGATCCTCCCGATCACTTCCGACCGACCCTGTGCAAGTTCCTCTTTATCCTTCGCCGCAGACTGTCCGATCGAAGCAAGTTCATGCTTCTGTTCATCGGAAAGCGCAACAATCGTCGAGATCGATTCGATAATCTCTTTCACGTCCCAGGCCGAACCACCGACTTCTGAGGAGTGAAACAACACAATCTGTTCCACCTCGCCCTCAATGATGTCTAGGATGCGATCACGAAGTTTCTCTGGCTCGTTCGCAAAGCTCTCTAACACCTCACGACGCCGTGCGTAGATAATCTCACGGTGCTTGTTGAGCACGTCATCGTATTCAAGCAAATGTTTACGCGCATCAAAATGATATCCTTCAACGCGTACCTGCGCCTTCTCAATGGAACTCGTGATGAGTTTCGCCTCAATCGGTTGGTCGTCTGGAATCCCAAGCCGATCCATCATGCCCTTCGCGCGATCGGATCCGAAAATGCGCATGAGACTGTCTTCCATCGACAGATAGAACCGTGTGTATCCCGGATCGCCTTGTCGGCCTGAACGTCCACGCAACTGGTTGTCGATGCGACGAGAATCATGGCGCTCTGTACCTACCACATGCAGCCCGCCGAGTTTCTTCACTTCTTCCTCTTCTTCCTCTGTAGCTGGATTTCCTCCAAGCTTAATATCGACTCCGCGTCCAGCCATGTTGGTGGCGATCGTCACCGCGCCTTTACGCCCTGCTTGAGCAATAATTTCTCCTTCGCGGGCGTGGTTCTTTGCGTTCAATACTTCATGCCTGATCCCTGCCTTTGTAAACAACGACGACAGCCCTTCGTTCTTTTCCACGCTCACCGTGCCGATCAAAACAGGCTGGCCTTTCTCTTGGTAAGCCTTCACCTCTCGTGCGAGAGCCAGGTACTTCCCTGCCTCGGTCTTGTAGATTCGGTCTTGGGCGTCTATACGCGTAACAGGTCTGTTCGTCGGGATTTCGACGACTTCCAAATGGTAAATTTTCGCGAACTCTTCCGCTTCTGTGGCAGCCGTGCCCGTCATACCCGAAAGCTTGTGATACATGCGGAATAGATTCTGGAACGTAATGGTTGCCATGGTGCGGCTCTCGTTTTGGATGGCGACGCCTTCCTTGGCTTCAATCGCCTGATGAATTCCTTCGGAGAAGCGACGGCCTGGCATGAGACGCCCGGTAAACTCATCAACAATAATCACGGCTCCATCCTTCACGACATAGTGCACATCGCGCTGGTAATTCGCACGAGCGCGCAAGGCCGTATCGGCAAAACGCTGATAGATTCCTTGATCAATCGCGTACAAATTTTCAATGCCGAGCGTCCGTTCGATTTTCTCAATACCAGCCTCAGTGAGTGTGGATGCACGCATCTTCTCATCGATGTTGAAATCTTCTTTCTCGCTGAGAGTGGCAATAATCTGTGCGAATCGGTAGTAGAGGTCGTTGGATTTTTCTGCCGGGGCGGAAATGATGAGCGGCGTGCGCGCCTCATCGATTAAGATGGAATCAATCTCGTCGACAATCGCGTAGTGGAGTTCCCGCATCACACACGACTCGAGTGTCGGCGCCATGTTGTCGCGAAGGTAATCGAATCCAAATTGATTGTTTGTCCCGTAGGTGATGTCGGCGGCATATGCCTCTTTGCGTGAGCACGGACGCAAATAATCCTCACGAACATGGAAGCTCCCTGTCTCATCTCGCTGGTCGTCTGCTATTCCTTCCTCGAGACTTCCCTCCACGTGTTTGTAGGAGGCATCATACATCAGTCCCCCGTCTTGCTGGATACAACCAACTGTCAAACCAAGAAAATCAAAAATCTGTCCCATCCAAACCGCATCGCGCTTGGCCAGATAGTCGTTGACTGTCACAAGATGACAGCCCTGCCCGCGCAACGCATTCGTATAAAGCGCAAGCGTGGAAGTGAGCGTTTTTCCTTCTCCGGTGCGCATCTCAGCGATCTGACCACGATGTAGAACCAGTCCACCGATGAGCTGCACATCAAAATGACGCTGACCGAGCGTACGACGGGCGGCTTCCCGCACAACGGCAAACGATTCGTGAACAAGGTCATCGAGTAGTTCTCCTGCGGTAAGACGATGCTTAAACTCCTGAGTTTTTGTTTTTAATTGTTCATCGCTCAAAGACCGTAACCCACTCTCGAGCGCATTGATTTTTTCAATCTCTTTTCCAAGCTCAGTGAGAAGCTTCTTATTTGGATCGCCAAAAATGGCCTTCAAAATCTTTGACATACGCGCACGATTATCCATTACTTTCTTGAAAAAAACAATGGCGGGATCACAGGACCCCGCCGATTCTGACTATATTTTGTCTGGCCGACCTCCACGCTCATGCTTATCCTTGAGTTTTCTTTTGTAATCCTTCAGCTGACGGCGTATCTGGTCACGTGCGATGGCAATCGCGTGATAGAGGTCCTCTTTCTGAGTTGATGCGCGTAATTCTGAACCCGGAACGTGAAGCTGAAACTCGGCGATATAAAATGGGCCTTTGGCATGGTGCTTGGTTGATTTTCCAACCTCAACACTTAACTCCGCTGCCGGTTCAAACCAATGTGTCAATTTCTCGAGCGCTTTAGCTTGTTCCTCAATCCGAGACTTAATCGCGTCGGTAAGGGGCATGTTGGTACCTTTGATCGAGATGATGCGCATAGTTAAAATCCTATATATTGAACCTCCTCAATCAACTGTATCCCAAACTCGTTACGGGCGCGAGTCTTAATGAGTGCAATGAGTTGTACGACTTCGTCTGCCGTAGCCGAACCTGTATTGAGCACAAAATTTCCATGGACATCACTCACCTTGGCTCCGCCAATCTGCGTGCCCTTTAAGACTAACTTGTCGATGAGCCAGCCCGCACTTATTCGTCGAGCTGACTGCATCTCTGGGGGTACATCGAGTTTTTCGACAAGTCGTTGCAGCTCCTCGTCAGATGAAATTTCGTAATTCTTGAACAGGCATCCCGCAGACCCCGCACCAAGCGGCTGAGATAATTTTCGTTTCATGAGCTTGTCGTCGAGCTCTGCTTTCAACTCGGCGGCATCACCTTCTTCGAGTTCAAACGTCGCAGACAAAACGATGTCATGAGAATGTTTGATCGCCGACTCACGGTAGCCAAACGCAAGTTCGTCGGCTGTGAGCTCGATGATCGCCCCGTCGCGGAGCACCTGTACGTTTACCAATCGATCTTTCATTTCCCCACCAAAACACCCAGCATTACCACGCACAGCACCACCCACCGTCCCAGGAAGCGAGATCGCCCACGTGAGTCCTTTGAGTCCTGCGTTTGCCGTTGCTCGTGCAAGGGCGGAGGACAACACGCCTGCATCAGCACGCACGTGAGTGCCTTGAATATCGTACGTGCGCATAGCCATCTTGATCACGATTCCATCAAATCCTTGATCGCTCACCAGTACGTTTGACCCACCGCCAAAGACGCACGTAGCGAGATGGTTCTTGCTAGCCATTGCCAAAACTTGTTGAATCTCGTCAACCGATCGTACTTCGACGAACCATTTTGCCGACCCGCCAATACGAAAATTCGTATGCTTGCTCATAAGCTCATTCTCAAGAATCCGCGTGCCAACGATTGCTTTGAGTTGTTCGGCTATCGTCATACAAGTTTTCTCGCCACTTCATCGATGTCGCCGGCGCCCATGATAAGGACGACCTCACTGGGCTGTACCACATCACGGAGTTGCGACTCTGCCTCCTCCAGGTTCGCCGCGTAGGTCGTATTTGGTTTATCAATGGCTACTACCAGATCCTTTGAGCTCACATCGTGTTCCTCGTTTCGACCAGCGACGTCATAAATCTCAACCAGGATCAGATGATCCGCCAGAGGAAGCGTCTGTACAAACTCGTCAAACAGTTTTTTTGTTCGATCGTGTTGGTGCGGCTGGAAACACAGGACGATTCGTCGACCAGGAAAAAATTCCCGTGCGGCTTGGACGGTTTGCTTCACAGCAGATGGGTGATGACCATAATCGGAAATGATGTCGGCTCCTTTCCAGACGCCTACACGCTCAAACCGACGCCAAATTCCACGGAAATTCTTAAGCACCCGACGACACGTCTCAAACGGCACCCCAAGTTCCATCGCCGCTGACGTCGCGGCAAGCGCGTTGTACACATTGAACTCGCCTGGAATCTGTAATTCGAACGCCCCGACATTACTGTGGATCGCCTGATTCCCCATGGACGTATTGCGTTTTGTGAATGTATAGGTCGCATTGGTCCGAGACGACCCATACGTCACGGGACGACTCACGTTTAGTACAGTACTTCCCACGTCGTCCGCATTCACCACCACCATCCCCTGCCCCTTCAGTTTGTCGACAAATGTCTGGAACGTTTCCTGAATGTGCGTGAGGTCACGATAATAATCAAGATGATCCTCTTCAATATTCGTAAGCACGATCATCTCAGGATGAAGATGCAACATGTTGGCGCGGTACTCACAACCTTCAACCACAAAAAAACGACCACCTCCATGACGAAAATTTCCGTCCTTGAATCCTGGAACTATTGAGCCGACCAAAACCGTTGGATCATAGCCAGCGGCCTCGAGCATAAGCCCGAGCATCGCGGTCGTTGTCGACTTGCCGTTTGTTCCACTCACCACGATCGTGGAGAACGACTTGGAAAGTTCTCCGAGGATCTCGAAGTTGGACCGTGACGGAATACCCCGTTCGTCACTGACAACACGTTCGAGATTTGTCGCAGGAACAGCGGGAGAATACACAAGAAGGTCGACGTTGTCGCTGATGTTTGTCGGCGCGTGGTCAGAAAAAATTTTTGCCCCGCGCATCTCAAGATCGTGCGTGAAGGGGCTCAGATGAACATCCGATCCGCTTACAGCGACACCCTCATGCAAAAACCACTTGGCAAGCGCGGACATCCCAATCCCGCCAATTCCTACAAAATGGACATGTTTGTAAATCTGAAACATACGCCCCTAGTCTAACATAAAAGCGCCAGCCCGTAGGACTAGCGCATCGCGTGACCGACGACCCCGAGGGTCGGCTGATCTTGGGTCCAAGTGAGGATCCGATCGCCGTGGACCGTGGTCCACGAGATGGTTCCTTCCTGCGTATAGTGGAGATTCCATGCGAGCGGCACCTTCGTGCCCTCTCGTCCTCCGATGATGGGTTGGTCATACATGCCGTCGTGCTGGACGACGGCGACCAGGCGGCCTCGATCGTCGACCAGCATCTCCCGGACCTGGAGTCCGAGGGCGATGGGACGATCGATCGACGTCCCGACGATCCGCTCGTGGAGAACACGGTCGTGGCCCTCGCCTTCGAGGATCCTCGCAGCGAGCGACTGCTCGTTGGGAGACCAGGTGAGGGAGGCCGTGTCGAGGGAGAACCGTCCTTCGTGGACGATCCGACCATCGCTGAGCTGGAGTCGGCGAATGTCGTCGGGCTCCCCACGTGGGTGCACAAGCATCGCCAGCGTCTTGTTGCCTGGCGAGGCCAGAATACCGTGAAGGTCACCGTCGACCTGGATGTACTCAGGAGTTTCTCGCCTTGCGCGGAGGTTGAGTTCAACAAGCCAAGACTGGCTTCCGCGGGCGATCGCGACCATGAGCCGTCCCTGCCAACTCACGATCCCGATCGGACGTTCGGCATCCGAGAGGTTGAGCATCTGGAAGGGAGCAATCCCGTCGCCTTCTTGAATGCGATAGGCGTACAAGATCCCACCGAGTTCCTCGAGCACACTAAGGCCCTTCTGATCAGACACAACCATTGCACGCTCGTGGACAGGCCAGAGTTCGCCCCAGGACGTGAGGCAGAGGTGTTCGCCAGGCCTTTCCTGGTTGATCCCGCGCACGAGGCTATGGGAAGCATCTCGTGACCGAACCAACTTGTCGAGCCTGCTCAGGAACCTCCCACCGTTCCCATCGAGCCTCCAGAGGCCCGTTGGATAGCCATCGACCTTGCCCCAGACGATCGCCGAGCGACCATCCAGGGCGAGGATGCGTGTTCCTTCGTGAGGCGAGGTCCGCTGGAAGCGAGGCGACATGACGCCAAGACCCGAATGCATCACGATCTCCGCCCCTCGGCGGAAGGTGATGATGTGTGCGCTGTGGAGACCGTCAGCGGAAACGGCGAGCTGATCCCCGGAGATAAGCCCTCGGATCGTCTGCGTATCGACGGTCTCTTTCAGTTGCGCGACGATGCGCATGGTCAGCTCGCCCGCAGGCTCGCTCACGCGCACGACGCGGCTCCGGGGAGGAGTCACGTGATGTTCCACGAAAACCTCCTTCTCCTCTTGCGAGGAAACACACACGGGAATCGTGTGGTCATCTCAACCTAGCGATATTTTGCTTCATTGTCAATGGGAATTCCCTCCCGTACAATGGGTCTCGATAAGTTGAAACGAACACACATTCCTATGTTGTAACAAAAAGACATGAGATCACCTCTAAATCATGTCTTTTTGTTTCCGACACCTATGTCTATTTCCACCTTTGATCCAGATCTCTCCCACGCACTCAATCAGGAACTCAAACGTGAACAGTCCGGTCTAGAAATGATCCCCAGTGAAAACTTTGTCTCAGAAGAAGTTCTTGAGGCGCTCGGCTCAATCGGCACAAATAAGTACTCCGAAGGCTATCCAGGAGCGCGTTACTACTCAGGATGCGAGTGGGTCGATGTAATCGAAAACCTCGCACGCGACCGCGCCAAACAACTCTTTGGCGTCACACATGCCAACGTCCAGCCTGCTTCTGGATGCGCCGCCAATATCGCCGCGATGTTTGCGCTTCTGAGTCCTGGTGACACCCTCATGGGCATGAATCTTTTTTACGGTGGGCACATGACACATGGACTTCCCGTAAATTTCTCTGGGCGCTATTACAAATCCATCCAGTACACGTCGACCAAGGACGGTTACCTCGACTTTGAACAGATGATGTCGCTCGCGCTTGAGCACAAGCCCAAATTAATTATCGTGGGCGCAACGGCCTACCCACGTCTTATCGACTGGCAAAAGGCACGCGAGGTTGCAGACGCCGTGGGCGCATTTCTCATGGCGGACATCGCACATATTGCCGGTCTCATCATCTCAGGCGATCATCCTTCACCTGTGGGCATTGTCGATGTCATCACGACGACGACCCACAAAACGTTGCGGGGTCCACGCGGGGCAATGATTCTGTGTAACGGCAATCCATCGACTCCGCTGAAAAACGTCGACGTCACGAAAGAAAACATCCCGACCCTCGTCGACCGTGCCATTATCCCTGGCATCCAAGGCGGGCCACACAACCATCAAACAGCCGCAATCGCCGTCGCCCTTAAAGAAGCCCTCCAGCCGGACTTCAAAGAATACGGCCACCAAATCGTGATGAACGCGAAAGCTTTGGCGGCAGAGCTCATGGCTCGCGGATTCGATCTTGTCACGGGCGGGACGGATAATCATCTCATGGTCGTCGATCTCACAAACATAGGCGTATCAGGTAAACAGGCGGCCCTCGCACTCGATCGCGCCGGCATCACGGTCAACAAAAACACGGTTCCCTTTGAACCGCGCTCTCCATTTGATCCTTCTGGTATCCGTCTGGGTACTCCTGCGCTTACGACTCGAGGCATGAAGGAGGAAGACATGAAACAAATTGCCACATGGATCGACGAGGTAGTCTCACACCACACAGACAACCAGAAGCTCGTGGGAATCCGACAAGAAGTGAAAGCCTTGACCGATCGATTCCCTCTCTATCCAACGCTCAAGTACTAGTCTAGCGCTCATTATGGCCACCATCCTCGACGGCCGCGCACTTGCTGCGCGTATCCGAGAAAAAATCAAAACACGTGTCGCGGCGCTTCCATCCAAGCCGGGGTTGGCTGTAATTTTGGTTGGCAATGATCCCGCGTCTCATTTGTATGTAAGTCTGAAGCAACAGGCATGTGAGGAGGCAGGCATCCTCTTTGAACTCAACCTTTACCCATCGAATACTTCACAAGAGGATCTCATCGCAAAAATTGAAGAGCTAGATCAGCGCGAGGATATCCACGGCATCCTTGTTCAACTTCCCCTCCCATCTCAAAATGCTGACCAGGTCATCGCATCGATTAATCCACTGAAGGACGTTGATGGATTCCACCCAGAAAATCTCAAACGGCTTCGGGAGGGAAAACCCGCTATTGCATCAGCCGTCGCGCTTGGTGTGATGAAACTTATCGATGAAGCAAAAGCTCATGGCACCGCGTGTACTGTCTCATCCCCGCTCTTTGCCGCTCCCCTTCAAATTTTGCTCAAGGAGCGCGGTATCATCTCAACCGTCACTCAAGCAGAAAACCAAGACCTTGCCCAGCGTGTTCAAGAGGCAGACATCTTGATCGTCGCCGAAGGAATCCCTGGACTCATTACCGGTACGATGGTGAAACCTGGCGCGACGGTCATTGATGTCGGCACAACACGGACAGATGAAGGTCTCAAGGGTGATGTCGACTTCGAGTCGGTCGAAAAAGTCGCTGGTGCCATCACGCCCGTCCCGGGCGGCGTTGGTCCCATGACCGTCGCCATGCTTCTTGTGAATATCCTCAAAGCATACGATTTGCAAAGAACCGTTTAGTGAACTTATGTGAGAAAAAACAGCCTCAGAGGGCTGTTTTGTGTGCTGCCACTCCTCCGACGAGGATTGCGACCAGGTTCACCCAGTTCGCGTTGATCACGTCCCAGGTAAAAATTGTTGTCCAAGGATATCCGTACACGGGATGTACGAGGATCGCAGAAAAAAGAAAGAACAGAAGCATCCAGCCGATCGCTGTCACAAACCGTGCGGGCCAGTCGTCTTGTGCTTTTCGGAAATAGAGATAGCTCACAAAAAGAATCCAGAGCGGCGTGAACACGTTACCAGCAAAAAGAAAAATAGGGTGTTGCAAAATGCTGTACATCGTCACGATCAGAAGCGTCACGGGATACCACACAACAAACAACAGAGCAAAGTAACCAAACCAGCGTTTTGTAAAAATGGTTTGAACCTCCATATGGATCTATTTTACCAGCACGGTGACAACCTCCCAAATAATGCCCGTACTAAAAATAAGGATAACGAGCCACGTAAGTGGTGCGGGAAAGTTGATGCAATGATGCGGCTGACACAACCCTCGACGACGCATAGACCAATAACTCAAAGCGACCAGAATTCCAAGAATGCCACCAAAGATACTTCCAACGAACCCGATGATATCGATAAATTCACGCATACCGACCGCAAATAGTATGATTGGCACGGCGCATACGATGAACCAGGAGGTTCGATGACGTAGATCAAAATCGAACTTGAATGTATTGAGCAGTTCGATCCCAAGTACCATGTAAATGGAAAGAATCGTCAGAGATCCCAGGAGCGTCGCCACGACTCGGAACGTATCACCGAGCGTAGGCACAAGACCATCAAATGCCATCGAAGACGTTTCTGGACCTGTCACACCCACGACAGCAAAGGCGAAGAGCGCATACAAGGTGATGATGATACTCATCGCGACGACGATAACCGGGGCAAGTTGTTGTTGATGTTTTTTTCCCAACACGTCCTTCAGCTCAGGAACGATTCCCATTCCCGCCAGGGAAAAAAGGATAACTCCGTATGGAATAAAAAATTTCTCTAGGTTGAGGGTTGTGAAATGTGAAACTTCGATCGAGGGAACACTCGCAAGGATGATGAATGTGAACAAAAATAAGAGGGCTCCCACGACCAAGTACTCAATGCGCGCCGCAAATGTGAGTCCACCAAATATCAGGAGTGAAGCTGTGCCACCCAAAACGTACGCATACACAACCGGACTTCCACCCAAAATCGGGGACAGAAATAGATGAAGAAATGTGCCTCCCACAACCATATAGGCCAACATCGCTCCCCAGACCCCGAAACTGAGCGTCACGAGCGTGACCCATTTCCAAAACTTCCCTGTATACATTCCCACGTAATTCACAAGTCGATGATGACCGGGCGTTTGCGCGACAATTTCCCCCAGCATCAACTGAAGCGTCACGAGTATTCCGCCTAAAAACAGGAGCTCAAGGAGTCCGAGCGCAAACCCACTGCGTGCGAACGCATAGGGTAAACCAAAAACACCCACGCCGATGATCGCACCGATCATCATGCCAACAGACCGCAAAAAAGGACGATTAGGATGAACCATAGAAGAGTCCACAAGTTACACTCAATTATAGCATGAATTGGGCTTGCGTCGGAGTTTCCGCGTGTTACTATGCACCCCGACTATGGCAACGCATGAGCGGATCCCGCCACAAAATTTAGAGGCTGAACAGTCATTGCTTGGATCACTGCTGATTGACAAGGACGCTATGACAAAAATTGCCGACCGGACGAAGCCGGATGATTTTTATCGCGAGTCACATCAACACATTTTTGAAGCCATGTTGCAGCTCTACGAGCGGCACGAACCAATTGATATCCTTTCCTTAGGGAACCGACTTGAAGAACAAACGCTCTTACAACGGGTTGGCGGTCGTGCCTACTTGGTGGAACTTTCGAACGTCGTTCCAACGGCGGCGAATGTTGCGCATTATGCGGACATCGTCCAAAAAAAAGCCACACTGCGCCGTATCATCACGGCCGCAACCGAGATTACCCAAATCGGCTACGAGGAAGACGAGGACGTGGAAGCAAGTTTAGACCGTGCGGAGCGAGCGCTATTTGGCGTCTCGGAAAAATTTAACAAGAATACCTTCGTCTCGATCCGCTCTGTGCTCCACGAGGCGTTTGACCGTATTGATGAACTCCATCGTGACCGAGGAAAACTCCGAGGCGTGCCAACAGGGTTCCGAGAATTAGACTCGCTCTTGGCGGGTCTCCAAAAGTCTGATCTTGTCATTCTGGCCGCACGTCCGTCTGTGGGAAAAACATCACTCGCTCTAGATATTGCCCGACAGATTGGCATCAATGCCAAACAACCGGTTGGATTTTTCTCACTGGAAATGAGCAAGGAACAGCTTGTCGATCGGATGATCTGCGCCCAAGCAAACGTCGATTTGTGGAAGCTGCGCACCGGTCGGCTCTCTGACCGAGATGACGACTTTCCGCGTATCGGAAATGCCTTGGGAGAACTCTCCGAGGCACCGATCTTTATCGACGACGCAGCGGGACTCAATGTGATGCAGCTTCGCACCAAGGCGCGACGTCTCAAAAATGAACATGGCCTTGGGGTTCTCATGGTCGACTATCTCCAACTGATGGAAGGACGCGGAAGTAAAAACTCGGACAACCGCGTACAAGAAGTTTCAGAAATTTCTCGAGGACTGAAAATGATTGCCAAAGAATTGAACGTCCCTGTTCTCGCCCTCGCCCAACTCTCACGCGCTGTGGAGATGACAAAACCGGCCATTCCTCGACTCTCTCACCTACGTGATTCCGGTTCTATCGAACAAGATGCGGACGTGGTCATGTTCATTTACCGCAAAACGGCTGACCGCAATTACCGCCCCGAGGATATTCCACCGGAAGAACAAAATATCGCCGAGGTTCACATTGCGAAACATCGTAATGGTCCTACGGGAATGGTGCGTTTATTCTTTGACAAAAAACGTGCCTCATTCCTCAATCTTGAGACCAGACCTGGCTCCACCGTACCGCCGCCAGCTGAAGATTCCATAAGCGGATTTGCCCCATTCGCCAGACCACAAGCGCCGATGGCTCCGCCCCCGATTGATCCAAACCCCGCGGGGATATAAAATAGTCTCACTATGTTTAACAAACTCAAACACATCAAGGAACTAAAAAAACAAGGAAAAATGATGCAGGATGAGCTCGCGACCGTTGTGCAGGAAGGTTCGGCTGCGTGGGGAAAAGTAAAGCTCATCGTAAACGGCAACCGCGATTTGGTCGGTTTGACGATTGATGAGTCTATGCTCGCCGATAAAACGAAACTTGAAGACGCGATCAAAGACGCCTGGAAGGACGCCACGGGGATGAAATTCCAGATGAAGCTCGCCAAGAAAATGCAGGACATGGGCGGCATGGACATGCTTAAAAACTTTGGAGGAGGTGGCGAATAAATTGTGCGTCGGTTCCCTGAACCTATTTCGAACCTCGTCGCGGCGTTTGCGCGGCTGCCAGGCGTGGGGCCCAAGACGGCCCTACGTTATGTTTTTTACTTACTGTCTCAACCAACGTTCGACTTGGAAGTCATGGCGCGTGCGCTGATCCAGTTGGGCGAACGCATCAAAACCTGTCCACGATGCTATACATACACCGAACGGGAAACCTGCGAGATCTGTCAGGATCCAAAACGCGACGCGAGTCTGTTGTGTGTGGTGGAAGAGGCACGCGATATTTCAACGATCGAGGCGACTGGCATGTACAACGGCTTCTATCATGTCCTTGGCGGAACGCTCAATCCAATCGAGGGCATGACTCCTGACACCATCCGCTATCGCCAACTTCGCGATCGTCTTGAGTCCCAACAGGACATCCGAGAGATTATCCTTGCGCTCTCCCCTACCACCCAAGGTGAAGCAACAATCCTGTTCCTCCAAAAATCTCTTGCTCCTCTTGGTCGTTCCATGACTCGCCTTGCCCGCGGCCTCCCCCTTGGCGCCACGCTGGAGTTCGCTGATGAAGTGACGCTGGGGGATGCTCTCAAAGGACGCAAACAAATGTAAAACCCATCCGTTGTCCGGATGGGTTTTGATTACTGGATAAATCCCCCCGCCTGGATCTCCCAGAGCTTCTTGTAGATGTTCTCCTTTTTCTTGAGCAGTTGCTTGTGTGTACCTGAGTCGACCACCTGACCATCGTCGATGACCAAGATACGGTCCATCTTCATGATGGTCGACAACCGGTGAGCGATAACGATGGTCGTTTTCCCACGCATCAACTCCTCGAGCGCTTCCTGGATGAGGGCCTCTGACTCGGAATCCAGACTTGATGTCGCTTCATCGAGAACCAGAATCGGCGCATTCTTGAGGATCGCTCGGGCGATGGCGATCCGCTGACGCTCCCCACCAGACAATTTCACTCCACGTTCACCAACGAAGGTTCCATAGCCATCCTGCAACCCTTCGATGAATTCATGCGCGTGTGCCTTCTTTGCCGCTTCGATGATTTCCTCATCTGTAGCGTCGCGACGTCCGTAACGGATGTTGTCCATGATCGAGCGATGAAACAGGATTGGTTCTTGTGGAACCAGCGCGATGTTTGCCCGCAAGCTCTCCTGCGTCACTTTCGCGATGTTCTGATTCCCAACAATGATCTTTCCGCGCTCCACGTCATAGAATCGGAATAGAAGCTTCGTGATCGTCGACTTCCCTGCTCCAGAGGGTCCAACCAGCGCGACTTTCTCTCCAGGTTCAATGACCAGATTCATGTCACGCAACACCCGACGCGTCTGGTTGAAGCTGAAGTAGACGTGTTGGAACTCAATGCGACCAGACTGAATCTGGAGCTCCTTGGCGTTGTCGACATCCTGCACCTCATACGGCGTATTCATGATCTCGACAATCTCATCGGCGTCCGCCAGAGCCTCGTAGGTTCGACGGACGGAACGGCCGATATCCCACAAAACCATGAAGAAGCCAATAAGATATCCCTGGATGAGCGCAAAATCTCCGATCGTCAATTGACCTTCCTGCCAGAGACCGATCGCAAAATACATGATAATGAATTCAATCGCGATCATGAGAATCGCCTGCGCCGCATCCATAATCTCCCCAAGGTTCCACGTGAATGTGTTCACTCGACGCCAGCGTTCAAGAACCTCAGCAAAGAGCCCTTTTTCGTGATTCAGCCCAGTAAAAAGTTTGATTGTGATCGCGTTGGTCACGGAATCTGCTAGAATCCCTGTGGCTTCTGAGTCCAGCTGCGAGCGGCGATAATCGAATTTCGTTTTCCAGCGTGAGAACAGAAGGTTGAAAAGCATGTACAGGACGACCCACGCAAGAAGGAGGGCTCCCAAAAGAGCACTCCGACTCCAGAGGACGAGAAGATTTCCTACAATAATCACTGTGACCGGTACGAAAGTAAATTGAACTTGATCCATGAGTTTCTCGAAGGAATTTCCAATTCGATTTACTTTTCGCACAAGCGAACCGGCAAAATTATTTGAGAAGAACTTGTAGCTGTGACCAAGAAGATACTCATGAGCACTTGCGTTAAGGTCAGTCATGACACGTGGCTGAAACCAGTTACTGATGAGCGCCATGACACGCCAACAGACCCATGCTCCTAAGTGAAGCACGAGGATAATCAAGACGGTTCCCACGAGCGCTGCTCGTAGATCCGTACTGGCCACGTCACCTGAAAGCAAATCAAAAAACCGTTTGTAGAACACCGGGACAAATACGTCCACCGTTTTTGCCATCACGATGAGGAGCAACATGAAAGCCGCTCGGCCGGAGTATGGTTGGATACGCTCCCAAAAGAGTTTCAGAATCGCTTTTGTATTGATGTGTTCTCGCATAAAAGAAGATCGCCGTTATGCGGCGATCTTGTCGATCTTAATTCGAGTGTACGGCTGTCTATGTCCGACATTTCGTCGGTACCGAGACTTTGACTTGTACTTGATGACCGAGACCTTTTTGGTTCGATCTTGTTCAAGCACCGTTGCCGACACCTTTGCGCCGCTAAGAGTAGGTGATCCCACCTGTGTCGTTGTTCCTTCCTCGTCAGACATGAGTAACACATCAAAACTGATGCTTGCCCCGACGTCTAAGTCGAGTTTCTCAATCTTAAGTTCCTGTCCTTCTCGGACGAGGTACTGTTTCCCTCCTGTCTGGATTACGGCGAGTGTTGCCATACCTGTATTTCCGCGGTTCCTACTGCTGGGGTCAGGTCTTGAGTCTGAACAAAAAGTGCAGACTCAAGACCTGACCCCTAACTAAGTATACCAGCGTCTCTCAAAATGAATTACGGCGGTAGATTACTCATCCACGAGCACAATGTCAAGAATATCGCCTATTTTTAGATCATTTTGAGAGACAAACCCCGCAGAAACCTCTAAAACCTTATCCACAGGGGTAGGCGAAGAGAAAATCGTCGTAACAGGATCCTCTGGTTGAGCATCCTGCACAAAGCCGACGACGCGATCACCATTGATCCAAATAATATCGATAGGAATAAGCATGTCTTTCATCCAATAGCGCTGGTAATCCAATTCGTCATGGAGAAACAAGAGGCCCTCGTCTGTCTCAAGCGACTCGCGACCTGAAAGTCCATTCTCGCGCTCAAAGATATCGTCTGCGATGTCTACGTGAACAACGGTCTCGTTGGGAAAAACAACGACAGGTTCGACAGACGAACATCCTGCGCCGAGAAACAAAAGTGAGAGAACAACCCATCTACGCATGTCGATCTTTTTGTACGAGTAACAAGGCGGCAAGAACCATGATGAGCCCAAGAATCAGAAGGGCGACAAGCTTTTCACGGCTTTGGAGAAATAACGCACTCACACCAAACGCAGAAGCGATAACGACGTAGAGAAGCACGATGTGTGTCTGCCCCCAACCGAATTTCAGGAGTCGATGGTGAAGATGTTTCTTGTCGCCCTGAAAGATTCTCGAAAATCCCCCTTCTTGCCATCGTCGACCCACAACCCAGACGACATCCAACAGCGGGATCCCAAGAACAAGCAACGCTGTCGCGAGTTTCCCGCCAGAAATGACCGCAAGAATCCCGAGCATGTAGCCGACGAA
The DNA here is from genome assembly GCA_964513275.1 of uncultured Gammaproteobacteria bacterium. Taxonomy (GTDB): domain Bacteria; phylum Patescibacteriota; class Patescibacteriia; order UBA9934; family GWF2-40-263; genus UBA12478. Next base: position 9,747 of record CAZELN010000012.1, on the reverse strand, counting down.
TGTACTTCCCCCTTCACCGAGAAAAATGGATGCGGGATGAACATTCCAAAACAGGAATCCGACGAAGGCGCCGAGCGTCACGGCTGAAAAAAGCGCCACGTCTGGTTGGAAGTACACGACGGTAAGCGACAACAACATGATCATAAGCGCGCCCACGCTTGTGACGGACGTTGCCAGACCATCAAGCCCGTCGAGGAATTTCGTGGTATACATAGCAACGAGGAGCCAAATGAACACAAGAAGATCTGACTGCCAGCTCTCAAGAACAATCTGTCCACCAAAGGGGTTCGTTAGTTTGTCGACTTCCACCCCAAACGCAATCGCCATAATCGCCGCGAGCACAGGAGCGATGATGGCAAGACGCGGGGGAAGCTCAAACC
>CAZELN010000012.1:0-9357 GCA_964513275.1 uncultured Gammaproteobacteria bacterium | reverse complement strand
GTCCATAAAACCACCTACCATCAAGATAAGCCCTCCCAAGAGAACGCCGATGAAATGGCTTGGGTTGATTTCGCCGGATGTGAGAAGATCGCTGGAAGTCAGGATACCGATGACGCAGGCCGCGATCGCGACAAACATGGCGATTCCACCCAGCAATGCCACAGGGCGGGAGTGAATTTTTCTCAGAAGCCCTGGACTGTCGACGATGCCAAAAAAGATCGCCAAGCGTCGAACAAATAGCGTCAGGAAAAAAGACAGAACAAAGGAAAGCGTCCCCCAAAGAATCAGTGTGGTCATCATAGAGCTTCTGCTTTTTCAATTCGAATCCTCCCTCCAACTTCAAGCACAATGGTATCGCGGCGCTGAACCTCGCCCTGCAAAAGGGCGTTGGCAATCGCGTTATCAACTTCTTCTTGAACGAGACGTCGCAGAGGTCGAGCCCCAAACTTGGGATCAAACCCACGCTGGGCCAACTCGGCCACAGCCGCATCTTCTGCACGAAAGCCAATCCCTTTTGGATCGAGCCGTATCGCCACCGCTTTCATGAAAAGCTTAGTAATCTCGAGAACGTCGGCCTGCGCTAGTGGCTTGAAGACAATAATTCCATCAAACCGGTTCAAAAACTCTGGGCGATAAATTCCACGCAGTTCTTCCTCGATCAAGTGTGTTTTGATGATCTCGAGACTCTCCGCACGGCCGACCGCATCTTGAATATATTGTGTCCCCGCATTAGAAGTAGAGATGATGATTGTGTTGGTGAAATCGATCGTACGGCCAACGGAATCTGTGAGGCGTCCGTCGTCAAACACTTGGAGGAAGACATTGAGGATATCTGGATGTGCTTTTTCAAGCTCATCCAGAAGCACAATCGCGAACGGTTGCTTGCGGACGGCTTCGGTGAGCAGACCTCCGCTTTGTGAACCTGGAGCGCCCAGAAGTCGGTTGATGCTTGAAGCATCCTGATACTCCGACATATCAAGTCGAATCATCATTTCCTCACTCCCAAAATAGGTTGCGGCCACGGTTTTGGCGAGTTCGGTTTTTCCCACGCCAGTCGGCCCAAGGAATAGAAACGTGGCGATGGGTCGAGCTTGTGAACGTAGTTCCGTACGCGCTCGACGTAGCGCCGCGGAAACCGCACGCACGGCTTCATCTTGCCCGATCACACGTCCATGCATCTTTTCTTCCAAGCCCAAAAGTTTTTCTTTTTCATCTTCGGCAACGGACATGGTGGGGATTCCTGTCTTTGAACTGACAATCTGTGCGATATCCTCACCTGTCACGAGGGCGTCTTGTCCGCGAGATTTAGAAACCTGCAGCGCGGCCTCGCGCGCGACCTCGATCGCCTTCTTAGGCAAGTACATTTCGTGCATGTAGCGGTCGGACAGTTTCACCGCGCGCTCCACAGCCTCGTACGAAAAAATCACGTTGTGCTCATACTCAATCCCTCCAATCTTGGACTCAAGCATGTGAATGGCGGACTCCTGATCTGGTTCAAGAATATCCATTTTTTGAAACACACGCCCCAACATTGAACGCTCCACGAGCGCCGTGTAGGCCTGTGGAGTCGTCGTGGCGACTGTGAAGGTTCCGCTGCGTGAAAGAAAATCAACCAGGGTGGCGGCGAGATCGCTTGCATCTGATCCTTGGCCGACAAGCTGATCGATGTCCGTAAACGCGAGGATGATATTACGCGAACGAGCAGCCTCAGCGAGCACCGTAAGCAATCGTTCCTGCGCTTGTGAAGCATTGGCTCCAGACACAAGATGCGGGATCGAGATGCGAACTAGACGACGATCTTGCAAAATCTTCGGCACATCTTCTTTCACCATGAGCTCCGCAATCCCGGCAAGCACGGTAGACTTCCCTACCCCTTCAGGACCAACAAGCACAACACTCTGACGACCTCCTTCAATGATGCGAAAGATTTCCTCGATCTGTGGATCACGATCGATCATCATGGGAAGCTGGCCGTTCACGGCCGCGGTCGTGAGATCTTCACTTACCGCATCGAGCGTCGGAGTCGCCACAGAGGTCATGGCGCGATTCATCGCACCGGTTGGTTTGTAGAGCGCGGCCTGTTGGAACTGCTTGTAGCGCTCACGCATTTTTTCATGAATTCGCAACCAAGCGATCATGTTGTGAAATTTCCCTTCGTCGATCCCTTTATCTAACAATAGTTCTCGAACATACGCATCGCCCTCGTACACGGCCGCAAATACTTCGAGTGAACTCACTTCACTTCGCTCTTGAGCTAGTGCTTCACGAAACGCCTCCAAAATCACACGTTCTGCTTCCACTGAAAGGATCGGCGGCTTCCCAAGCTCTCGCGTTTCAAGGCGTCGAGCAATCGGAGATTGAATATCTTGAAACGAAAGGCCGAGTCGACCAAAAACAACAGAGACATCCGGCGCATCCATCGTTCCGACAAACAGATGCAAAGGTTCGACACTCTTATGGCCAAATTTTGTGGCAAGCTCGAACGCTCGTTCTATCGCTGCTGTTGCATCGGTGGAACAGACATCAGCCACGTTTACCTGATGATCCCCCACGGAATAGGCTTCTATCTCGGGAATAGGTTGTGTCCATACCGGCATCTTCTCTGCCAGTTTGCCGATCTGGGACTGGTGGAAGTAGAGGAACGCCGCAAAAAGCAAGGCAGCAAACAAAAACATAGACGCCCATGATGGCTCAAGCCAGAATGAGATGGAAAACAACGAAGAAAATCCCTGCATGTACACAAGAAACAATCCGATAAGCGCCGCCAGGAACAGCTTGGCAAAGCTAATTCCACTCAACAGGCGCGACGCAGAAAGCTGAGCGGCTCGAGCCTGCACGTGTGTCTCGTCCATATTCGCGGACCAGGCGTATGTTGTTCCATCAAGTTGTACTTGCACGCTAGGCATACGAGAGGATCACGCCAACAAGATGTGAGAAGAACCCGATGAGGGCGAGCGGAAGAATCGTGAGATACATCATGGCAAGCAGTATCGCGATCACAACCCAAAGAACAACACCTAACGATCGAACCATCAAAACCGTCACACGCACAAGAAAACTGATCGCGCGACCGGTTACGGATTCATCTCCATACATGGGCACAAACACATTCTTTGCCCAGACATCGACGCCAAAATACCGCACAGAACCCTGAATGGAACCCAGGAGTTTCCCGAGCGTCTCACGCGCGCCGGTTGTATACCACCACAATAGGAGAAATAAAATCTCACGCACGCCGAGCGCCGCGGTCATCTTCAACACAAGAACGGTCGAAGGTTTCGTCATGACTTTATTCTATCATAAAGCCGCTTTAGACGGCCTTTCCTATCCACTCGCGCAGATGCTTCATGAGGGTTAAGTAGAAGTGAAGGTTGTGAATGGTTGCAAGGCGTAGGGCAAGAAGTTCTTGCACGCCGAAAAGATGGCGCAAAAAGGCACGAGAAGTTGTCGCACACGTTTCGCAGTCGCAATACGGATCCACTGGTGACTGATCTGTTGCCAAAGACTCGTTGGTCACGCGCAGTCGATCATAAAACAACTCGCTGGGTCTGGGATCTTGGTACCGAGTCCAGTCAATTGTTGTTGGATCCTGATTCCAGACAAAGAGCGTGCCGTGCCGCGCGTTGCGCGTTGGGAGTACGCAGTCGAACATGTCAATTCCCATTTGGACGTATGCGACGATCTCCTCGGGCATCCCGCCGCCCATGAAGTATCGAGGCTTGTCCTGCGGTAAAATCTCACAGACGTGTTTGACGACGCGATAAGCATCCTCCCGTTTCTCGCCTACGGACAACCCACCGATCGCGTAGCCGTCGAACCCTATTTCCATAAGTCCACGAGCTGAGCGTTCGCGCAAGTCCTCATGCGTACCGCCTTGCATGATGCCGAATAACAATGAACCCTCGTCATTGCGAGGGAGCGTAGCGACCGAAGCAATCTTTTCATCAGAGGATTGCTTCGTCGGTCGACAACACACTCCCTCCTCGCAATGACAAGTAATAGTATTTAGTCGTAAGAATTCTAATTTACATCGTCTCGCCCATCTGAGCGACCGTTCCATTGCCTCTTCGTAGCGTTCACGACTCGAGTTACCGGCGGCTACATCGTCGAACTGCATCACGATGTCTGAACCGATCGTGGTCTGCATCTGCATCGAGAGTTCTGGCGTGAGAGTTATACGTGCACCGTCAATGTGCGACTGGAACATCACACCTTCCTCAGTCGTCTTGTTCATCTTCGAGAGAGAAAAAACTTGATACCCGCCCGAGTCGGTGAGGATTGGTCCATCCCAGTTCATAAAACGATGCAGACCTCCCAGCTCCCGCATCTGCTCGAGTCCTGGACGTAGCAACAAATGGTACGTGTTAGACAACAAAATTTGTGCCTCAAGTTTTTTCATGTCGCTGGATGAGAGCGTCTTGACTGCTCCCTTGGTCGCAATCGGCATGAAGAAAGGAGTTTCAATGACTCCATGAGCTGTCTCTAATTGGCCACGTCGAGCCCTGTTTTTTTGAGCGAAAAATTTCATGCGCGTAAATCAAGATCCTCCAGAAGTCGCTTCTGTTCCCGAGAAAGTTTCTCTGGCGTTCTTACCGTCACGTTCACGATCTGATCTCCTCGCCCTCGATTATGGGGAACACCTTTTCCTCGCAGACGGAATTGCGCGCCTGATTGTGTCCCCGCGGGAATCTTGAGATCCACTGACCCATCAACGGTCTCTACTCCAATCGTATCTCCAAGCGCTGCCTGGGTAAATCCAATTGTCGCTTCAGTCAGGAGGGTCGCACCATCTCGCTCGAAGTGTCGATCTTTTGGAACATGCAAACGCACGAACAAGTCTCCTGTCTGCCCACCCTTGATCGCCTCACCTTGCGCACGCACGCGCAACATCGATCCATTTTCGACTCCCGATGGAATCGTCACAGTCAACGTCTGTTTCTTTCGCTCCACTCCCTGTCCGTGACAAGTCTTGCATGGTTTCTTTGGCATCTCGCCTGTTCCCTGACAGGTCGCACACGTGTGTTTGGTTTGAATGTTCCCAAACACGGTTCGCTGCACGCCAATCTGCACACCGTTTCCATCGCAGTCCTTGCAGGTCTCCATAGCCTCTCCTGGTTCGCCACCGGTTCCGCCACAACGGTCACAGGTGTCGGTCTTGGTGAGCTCCACTTCTTTGTTCACACCAAAAATAGATTCATTAAATGTGAGTTCCATGTCGACCTGAATGTCTGACCCGCGACGTTCTCGACTTCGAGAACGTCCACCCCCAAACAAGTCGCCAAAAATATCGCCGAGGTCCTCGAAGCCAGCCCCGCCTTGGAAACCAGAAAATCCACCAAACCCCTGTCCGCCAAAACCACCGGACCCGTCAAAGGCCGCAGAACCAAGCTGGTCGTACTGCGCGCGTTTCTTTTCATCACTCAAAACTTGGTACGCCTCATTGGCCTCCTTGAACTTTGCCTCATCTCCTCCCGCTTTGTCTGGATGATACTGGTGGGCGAGTTTGCGAAATGCCTTCTTGATGTCATCTTGCGACGCACCTTTATCGACGCCTAATGTTTTGTAGTAGTCTTTGGCCATAGCTAACTGAGAATCTTTTTAAGGAGGGGAACAATCTCCTTGCGCATCATGATACCACTGGTGGTCGCACGATCCCCTGTCCATGAGATCCCTAATGCTTGTGTGAGAATTTTTTGAACGGTCCCATCTGAACAGATAAAAATATCTTTCCCGTTGTCGATATCGATGATCGAGAGGAACCCGTGCGCGACACCTTGTTGCGCATGCAGTTGCACAAGAATCGACAGCAGCTCTGATCCGAACTCGTCGAGGAACTCTTGAGCGCGCACGATCTCTAGCTGGGCGATGCCGATCTTCAACTCTCCAAACTCAAACCACGCCGCGTCATGTTCGATCTCGTCAAAGAGATTCTCGTGCGTGAATGTCGACTTGCTCTCAAAAAGGATTTGGACAAAATCTTGAGGGATCTCAACCTGGCCTTGAAGCCATTCATACGCAAGTCGGTCGCGCGAGGTTGTGACCTTGTTTTGAAAATTCACCGTGTTTGAAACGATCGCACCAGCAAGAAGATATGCAGCTGTTTTGCCAGGAACGATCCCCTCCTTCATGAAATGCTCCGTCACGAGAGTTGCCGCCGAACCAACAAGCTCGATCTGCAAATCCGCGTTAGGAAAATCATGTGGGTTGTACTCTTTGCGATGGTCAATGACGATAGTCACTTTCTTCGGGTCGATCTGTGGAGCAAGGCCGCGCAGGTCACTTGCGTCTGTCAGCACAATCTCATCAACCTGATCGATGATCTCCATCGCGTTGAGTGGCCACTCAAGATTAAACGTGTGAATGACCGCCTGCGCCTCGCGATGCAATTTCCCAAACAGTCCCGCCACCGCCTCCTCGCCTTGTCGAACCAAAAACTCCGCTTCTGCAACAGAGCAAGCCGTGCCGTCCAAATCTGGGTCTTGATAACTGGTAACGAGGATCATGAAGTTTCTTCAACAACTTTCGCGATCTCGACGACCGTCGGTTTCTCGATCGCCAACCAGTCCTCATATCGCAGACTGACCGAGTCGGTAAGCGAACCAGCATTGAAGTGGATGATTTCATTCTCGGCGAGATGTGGATCGACAAAGGTCTTCAAACCAAGCAACGACCCAAACGGTGGAACAGATCCAGGCACACATCCCGTCACCTCTTCGGGATTCTGTGCGAACCCAACTGACTCCCCACACGCCTGCTTGGCGCGGCTTCCCCACAATTTCATATCCGCAGGCATGACAAACAAATAATTCGCCCCAGTCTTATCGCCCTTGGTCACAATCGCCTTAGCACCCGAATGCATACTCACTCCCCTCACCTGCGACGCAATCTCGCACGTCCGTGTCGGTTCATGGTGCTGGGTTTCATACTTACAGCCATGAGCATTTAATGTCTCAACGATCTTGTTGTAGGTTGGTGTGAACATACCTACTCCCCCTTTTTCTCTTGGAATTCCGCATCAATCGGTTCGTCTTTTTTCTCCTCTTCTCCACCTTCGCCACCCTTTCCACCTTCATTCTGATACATCTTCGCGCCCACGGCTTGTGCGGCCGTGGACAATTCATCAGCCGCCTTCTTGATCGCCTCGTGATCGTCTGAATCTTTTACGGCCTTGAGTGCCTCGATCTTTTCTTCAACGCTCTTACGTTCTTCGGCGGTAATCTTGTCGCCAGCCTCCTTAAGCATCTTCTCGCTGGTGTAGATCATCGTGTCCGCAAGGTTCTGATGCTCGACTTTTTCTTTTGCTTTCTTGTCTTCATCGGCATGTTCCTCTGCCTCGCGTTTCATACGCTCAACTTCATCCTTAGAGAGTCCCGTGGAGCCCTGAATGGTAATCGACTGGCTCTTCCCGGATCCCTTGTCGGTTCCGGTCACATGAAGAATACCGTTCGCGTCGATATCAAATTTCACTTCCACTTGAGGCACACCACGTGGAGCCATAGGGATACCCGACAAGATGAATCGTCCAAGCGTCTTATTTCCGCTCGCGACTTCACGCTCACCCTGAAGCACGTGGATTTCGACGGTTGTCTGATTGTCTGCAGCGGTTGAAAAGACTTGTGACTTGCTGGCAGGAATCGTGGTGTTGCGCTCAATCAGTTTGGTCATCACGCCACCGAGCGTTTCGATACCCACTGAGAGGGGTGTCACGTCGAGCAGGAGCACGTCTTTCACTTCTCCCTGAAGAACACCCGCTTGTACCGCAGCACCCATAGCAACGACTTCATCTGGATTCACCGAGACGTTTGGTTTCTTGCTAAAAAAATCTTCGACCATTTTGAGCACGAGCGGCATGCGAGTCATTCCACCCACCATGACGATTTCTTGAATAGCGCTCTTGTCCAGTCCTGCGTCTTTCAGCGCGGCCTTGACCGGCTCGAGCGTTTTCTGCACCAGGTCATGGCAAAGCTCCTCAAGTTTTGCGCGTGTGAGCGAGAGCACCAAGTGCTTTGGTCCATTGGCGTCGCTCGTGATAAACGGTTGGTTGATCTCTGTTTGTTGCGCCGTTGAAAGTTCAATTTTGGCACGCTCGGCGGCGTCTTTTACGCGCTGAAGCGCAAGTGAATCGTTTCCAAGATCGATCCCTTCTTGCGCCTTAAACTCCTTGAGAATCCAATCGATAATCACACGATCGAAGTCGTCCCCTCCAAGATGCGTGTCCCCATTGGTGGACTTCACCTCGACGGTATCCTCACTCACATCGAGCACTGACACATCAAACGTTCCGCCACCCAGGTCGTACACCATGATTTGCTGACCGGCTTTTTTGTCGAATCCGTACGCAAGCGCGGCCGCAGTCGGCTCGTTGATAATACGACGAACTTTGAGTCCCGCAATTTCGCCAGCCGTCTTGGTCGCGTTGCGCTGAGCGTCATCAAAGTACGCCGGGACGGTGATGATGGCTTCCTCGATTTTCTCACCAAGTTTTTCTTCCGCGTTGGCCTTGAGCTTCTGTAAAACCATCGCGGAAATTTCTTCGGGCGTGTAGTCTTTCTCTCCCATCTTAATAGCAACCCCGTCGCCTTTCTGAACGATGTGATACGGCATGACCTGTCGATCGCGCGTGACTTCCGCATCATTCCATCGACGACCAATCAACCGTTTAATCGAAAACAATGTGTTTGCCGGGTTGGTCACGGCTTGTCGTTTTGCCGGTAAACCAACCAAACGCTCGCCTGCTTTGTTTGTGGCAATCATACTGGGCGTGGTGCGCGCGCCTTCTTTATTTTCTAAAACCTTTGGCTGACCACCTTCGATGATCGCCATGCAGGAGTTGGTCGTTCCAAGGTCGATTCCGAGAATTTTTGGCATAGGAAGTAAAATCGCTTTTAATTTTTGTTGTTAATGATGACCTTTGCAGGACGAATAACTCTTTCTCCAACTCGCCAGCCAGCCTGAACGACTTCGAGGACGGCCTCCTCATCGCGATCTAGTTCTGAACGTTGCGCCACGGCTTCGTGCAGATGAGGATCAAACGCCCCAGTCGCATCGATGGGGACGATCTCAAACCGTTCCAAAATCGAGTTGAACTGTTTCTTCGTGCGTTGCACGCCCTCGAGGGGATCCCCCTTCCCGTCAAGAATGTTCTTTAAACTATCGACAACCTCGACAAGATACTTGGCCATCTCCTCTTTCATAGAACTTCGCAGTCGCGCGCGTTCCCCATCCACATTCTTTTTGAGATTATCGTAGTCAGCAAGCGCGCGTTTCCATCCCGCAAGGTACTCCTCACACTTCTCGCAAGGGACTGGTTGTGGTGTTTGTTCTTCATTCATAATTATTCAACATATTCATCAATGA
>CAZELN010000011.1:0-27991 GCA_964513275.1 uncultured Gammaproteobacteria bacterium | reverse complement strand
GACAAAAATATCATTTAAGTAGTCCGGAGCTAAGCTCCGGACTTTTTGCTAAACTTAGCAGTTGGATGCCCACTCAGTGAGTAACACATGACAAGTAAAGTAAAATCGACCTTGCGGTCGACTTCATTATTCGAGATCCCTCGACTCCCGTTGGTCGCTCGGGATGACAAAAGGTTAAAGGTCGGAAACTTCGGGAGACTCACCAATGGCGAAGGAGCCGGCGGTTTCGCCCAGGATGATGAGGAAGTCGATGTCCTCTTGTGTGGCGAGGCGTTCATAATCTTCAGAGGAAAACGTCAGTTCTTTTGGTACGACGTCGCTGCTTAACATCCATCCCGTTGCGGAGAGGGTGACGTCCGCCTGGAGATAATCGCGAAGCGCCTTGAGTTCGTCGGAGCGTTGCCCGTTGGTGAGATCGTAGATGACCGTGTGTTCATACCCTCGACTCACGGCATTTCCCACCTTCACGACATCAAACCCTTGTCCGTCCAACAATTGTGATGCCCGAAACGCTAGTCCGGTAATATTCGTCCCGTTTTGAATTTCAACTTTCACGAAGAGCGGTTTCTGCTCCGGCGCCTCGACAAACTGCGTGTTTAATTCCGAGTCAGACGTGAAGATGTTTTCGGCGATGTGCTGAATAGCTGACCAGTCATCGTTCTTTGGAAGCAGTACGTACGCACCGTTGAGAACCGTCGCGTACAAAGGGGACGCGTCGGAGGCGTCGATCACGTGATGAACGATCTCGCCCGCGCTCAAATCTTTAAACTCTCCTGCGAGTCGCACGATTTCCCACACATCAAGGTTAGTCGCGATGTTGTCTTTAAGCGTATCCATCATTTTGGAAATGCGCGACGGATTGAGGAAGGTCGAGGCAGAAAGCACTTTGTCTTTGACGGCAAGAATAATTTTTTGCTGGCGCTCGCTTCGGGCGAAATCCGAACCTTCTCCATTGTTCCCGTGTCGGGATCGAGCAAACTTGAGCGCCGTTTCACCGTCCATGTGTGTCCATCCCTCATAGAAGGTAATGGACTCGAATCGGCATGAATAATCGATGACCTCAGGCTGATTTTCCTCCTCGAGAGCCTCTTCGAGGATGCCTTGTTCTTCCTGATCGATGGCGAGTATTTCCGCGAGCTCTTCTGCTTCTTCTGTCTCATCCACCTGTGCTACCTCGTCCATCTGATCCACCTCACTTCCCCCACACGTCGCATATTCTTTTCCGTGTGACGGGTAGTTTGGATCGGTGAATCCATTCTCAATATAGACGTCGACTCCACCGATGGCATCGACGAATTCGGCGAATCCATCAAAGTCCACACGCAGGTAGTAGTGAACTTCCTGGTCAAGCACATCACCAATCACGCTCGACGCGAGTTCAGGTCCAGATCCTGGATCGTCCATCTCTCCGTACGCGTTGGCATGGTTCACTTTGCGATAGCCATAATTTGGAATAGGTACGGTCATGTCGCGCGGAAGCGACATCATCGCCACGGAACCATCGGATGGTTTGAAACTGGTGAAGATAATCGTGTCCGTAAGTTGTGGGCCATCATGTCCTTTTCCTCCAATCCCCAAGAGCAGGAAGTTCACACGATCTTCTTCTTCTCCTTCGAGGTCCCGTTCACCGGAAGACACCAGATGGCGGATGGTCGAGAAGAGGGAAATAGTCGGGAAGTTTCCCGAGCTCTCCGATGTCGAGCTGACTTGATAAGAGAAGACGATTCCAATGCTTGCAAGCACAGCCAACGTGATAAAGAGACGTCGTCCAAAAAAAAGCGCGGGCGATCGCTTTGTCGCTCGCGGGGTGTGATGACGCTTCAGAAGATTCACGCGCGGTTTCTCAACCATAGTTCGCGTTCATTCTAACGATTCTTTCGGCTCTTGAAAAGAGGAGTCTCTCATGTTACGTTGATGCTCGCAGATATGGATACATAGCTCAGTTGGTTAGAGCGCTGTCCTCACACGACAGAGGTCCCTGGTTCGAGTCCAGGTGTGTCCACCAAAAGCCTCTCCGGAAACAGGGAGGCTTTTGTTTTTATGGATTTTTGCAGAGGTTTGTAGGGTATGGTAGCCTTCCTCTTTGGAGGCCATCAGACAGATAGTCTTCTCGTTCTTGTCCTTACGGGAGTTTCCATGACCCAAGCTGATGTTCGCGCACTTCTTTCTGCCCTCGGTGCCATCATTGCTGACGATCACATCGTCTACACAAGCGGCCGCCATGGCTCAGTCTACGTGAACAAGGATTTCCTCTACCCTCACACGCATGTGCTCACCCGGCTGTGCAACGCCATGGCCGAGAGATGGATCAAGACTCTCGCTTGGAGCGGTATGAGCTATTCCGTCGACGTGGTCGTTGCCCCCGCGGTCGGCGGCGTGATCCTCTCCACGTGGATCGCCCATTCGCTCTCGCTGCTCACCGCCCGACAGGTCTTGGGTGTTTATGCGGAGAAGCATGCGGTCGCGGTTCCTGATCCCGAGAATCTGTGTCGCGCGTGCTTCACCCAGACTGGCGAGTTCGTGCTCAATCGCGGCTACGACAGGCTCGTCGCGAACAGGGATGTGCTGGTCGTCGAGGACGTGCTCACCACAGGTGGATCCGTCCGCAAGGTGGTCGAGGCAGTGCGCCAGTGCGGCGGTCGTGTCGTGGGTGTCAGCGTTTTGTGCAACCGCGGCAACGTCACCGCGCACGATGTGGGCGATGTCCCTCATCTGCACTCGCTCGTCAACTTTTCGCTCGAGTCCTGGCCGGAAGAGGAGTGCCCGCTATGTGCTTCGGGCGTACCCATCAACACAACGGTCGGCAAGGGCGCCGAGTTCCTCGCCCGCCACAAGCAGCCCTGATTTTTTCTTCCAACGGTCGCCTTCCAGCGACTTTTTCGTTGTGGGAACGATTCCTTGCTCTTGGTCGGTTTTCTTGATACGCTGGAAACATCTTTATGCCATCACGTTTTTCCCAGTTTGAAGATCGTTTGTATGATCGGTTTGGACCGGTGGGTGGTGCTGTTGCTTCTTTCTTGCTTGAGATCATCCAAATCGTGCTCATTTCAAGCGCGATCATCATCCCGATCCGTTACTTCTTGATCCAGCCGTTTTACGTGAAAGGGGCGAGCATGGAACCTAACTTTTACGACCATGAGTACCTGATCATCGATGAGCTGACGTATCGGTTTCGGGATCCATACCGTGGGGAGATTGTCGTCTTCCGCTATCCACGTGATCCAAGCCAGTTCTTCATTAAGCGTGTGATCGGACTTCCTGGTGAGACGATTGAAGTAACGGGTGGTCACATCCTTATTTACAACACCCAACATCCTAATGGTGTTGTGATAGAAGAGGCGTATGTTGAGGAGTCAACGTCGGGTAAAATTCGCGTCACTTTGGCTGAGGATGAGTATTATGTCATGGGAGATAATCGAGATTCGTCATTGGACTCACGCAGCTTTGGTCCGATTACGCGTGACGATGTGATCGGTCGTGTGTGGGTGCGAGGATTGCCGTTTTCCCGTATTGGAACATTTGATTTGCCTGATTACCATTTGTAGACCTCAACCTATGTTTCCCAAGAAACCCAAAGCTCCTTTTAAGGAGCCGGCTCCTAAGAAAGTTCTCAAGGAGGAACCAAAGAAAGATTCAGAAGAAGAAAGTGAAGGAAAGTCAAGCAAGACGTTTGAACTCTTGCGGGGGTTTCGGGACATTTTGCCGGAAGACCAAGGGAGATGGAATCTCGTGCGTGACACGATTCGTTCGATTGCCGAATCGTACAGTTTTGACCGTATCGATCTTCCTATCTTAGAGCGATCCGATCTTTTCCAACGCACGATCGGAAAGGGGACAGACATCGTTGAAAAAGAGATGTACGTCTTTACTGATCCTTCTAACCGTTCAGTGGCGTTGCGTCCAGAAGCGACGGCAAGTGCCGCACGTGCGTACATTAGCCACGGCATGCTTGATCGACCTCAGCCAGTCAAGATGTGGTATCTGGGGCCAATGTTCCGTAACGATCGTCCTCAAGCCGGACGTTATCGTCAGTTTTATCAGGCGGGGTTTGAGAGTTTTGGCGTGGACGAACCGATCGTGGACGCGCAGCTCATTGTGATCGGCTACCATATTTTTAAACAGCTTGGACTCGACGTAAAGGTGGAGATAAATTCCATCGGAACCCCTGAGTGCCGAGCCGCGTATTTAGCTGAGCTGGTTTCCTATTTCCGAACCCATCGCAACAAACTTTCTGAGGACGATAAACGCCGCTTGCAAAAAAATCCGTTGCGCATTTTGGATAGTAAAGAAGAAGTTACGCGTGCGCTTCTTCAGGGGGCGCCACAAATTCTCGATTGGCTCGACGAGAAGAGTAAGGAACACTTCATGAAAGTGTTGGAGTTTCTCGAGGAGGTGGAAGTGCCGTATGTGTTGAACCCATACTTGGTACGTGGATTGGACTATTATTCGCACAGTGTCTTTGAATTCACGCTTGTAGATGATACAGGCGATGGTTCACAAAGTGCCTTGGGTGGTGGTGGGCGATATGACGGACTCGTCGAAATTCTTGGCGGTCGACCAACGCCTGCTTGTGGGTTTGCCCTTGGGATTGAGCGTATTGTGCGTGCGCTTGAAGCGAAGGGAGTCAATCCACCAGAACGGCCACCTGCCAAGGTGTTCTTTGCTCAGCTGGGTGATGCGGCGCGTCGCGTTGGGTTGAAGCTTTTTGAAGAGTTTCGACAAGCGGCCATCCCGGTTGCGGAGGCATTTGGGAAAAGCGCGTTGAAAGGTCAGCTTGAAACGGCTCATAAACTTGGGGTTGAACTCACACTGATTTTAGGACAAAAGGAGGTGCTTGACGGTACGATTATTATTCGAGACATGGAATCAGGCGCCCAGGAAATTGTGGACGTGAAAAAGGTTGTTGGAATCGTCAAAAAGAAGCTTGAACTTGACAAAACAGCTCCTTTTCCAGATACTGCCAGCGTATTAACTCTTCCTAAATAGAAAGGAAAAATTTGTGGTTAACGTTAAACGTCGAAAAGGTGAAAGTTTTGAGGGTCTTTACCGACGCTTCTCAAGGCGCGTCCAGCAAAGTGGAAGCATGATTCAAGTAAAGAAGACGCGGTTTCACGAGCCAGAGCCTAATAAAACAAAGGTGAAAAAGAGTGCGTTACGACGGCTCGTAGCCCGAGCACGACGGGAATATCTCATCCGTGTTGGTCAACTTGACGAGACGGTTCGTCACCAAAACGGTCCACGTCGCTAAACCCATGTTATGTCCCTGGCAGAGAAGATAAGCGAACACATGAAGGCTGCCATGAAAGCCAAAAACAGCGCAACGCTTTCCACGTTGCGTTTGTTGCTTTCTGCCATGAAAAATAAAAAGATCGATGTCCAGCATGAACTGTCGGACGCCGAGGTTCAGGAGGTGGTGAAGAGTCAGGTCAAACAGCTCAAGGATTCGATTGAATCATTCAGGGTAGGGGGACGCGAGGACTTAGCTCAAAGCGCGCAGGTGGAAGTCATCGTGCTGGAGCAATATCTTCCAATACAGATGAGTGACGATGAGCTTACTCAAGTGGTCAAAGAGGCTGTTGAGAAAAGCGGCGCCACCAGTAAGGCCGATATGGGGAAGGTCATGGGTGTGGCGATGGCGGCCGTTGCCGGACGCGCGGATGGATCACGAGTGAAAGAAATGGTCGGGACGTTCTTGTCGGCATTTGTGCCTGTGGTGATTGGTTTGGCTTTTGCGGCGGGAGATGTGCATGCGGCCATGCCGCTGGTGGAAACGTTTTCAAACGGATCAGCCTACGCAAATTTGTTGCTGAGAATTACGCGCGTGCTCATGCTTTGGTTGGGAGTGGTGGCGATCACGATGATTCTTAATGGCGGTTTTCAGTACATGGTTGCTTCCTACCGAGATGAAGAACATAAAGAGTCATTGACGAAAATGACCCATGGCGTATTTGCCTCCCTCATTGTTGCGGGCATTTTCGCATTTTGCACGATGGCTCTCCAAGAAATCGCGTAGATCCAAAAAAAGAATAGACGTCAGGGTCTGTTCTTTTTTTATCTATCCACATATTTTTAGCGACCATAGCGCGAAAATGCGATACAATACAGGCACGCTGAGGCGGACCCACATGCATCGACCTCTCGCGCACCCATTTTGGTTCCTTACGCGCGCGCTCATTGTTTTGATCGTGGCATTTTGCTTTGTCGGATTGTTGAGTCCCGCGTTGCCTGCTTCTGCTCAAGAAACCGCATTTGAACAACTCGGCACAGCTTCCACTCTTCCAACGGACAGCATTGGGATTATCATCGCGCGCATCATTCGCGTAGCGTTGTCCGTGATTGGGATCATTTTCACCTGTCTCATCCTCTACGCAGGATATCTGTACTTGCTCTCCCATGGAGAGCCTGGGCCTGTCAAAAAAGCAAAAGACATTTTCCGGCAGTCAATCATTGGTTTGCTGATTATTCTTTCGGCTTACAGTATCACGACGTTTATTTTAAACGCGCTCCTAGAAGCCACGTTTACGGGCACATCCCAAGCCGTTGCCGATGCCTATGCCGAGCCGCTTTCAGGATCCTTGGGCGGAGGAATTTTGGATGACCATTATCCTGAGCGTGATGCCACAGACATCCCTCGTAACACCCGTATTTTTGTGAGTTTCAGGGAGGCGATGGATCTAGATTCAATTATTTCTGGCTACGATGAAAATACTGCTTCAACAAATTTGGATACCGGCGCCGTACTGATCTATCCCACGGCAGAAGGATCTGGTTCAGCTCTTGCTTCCGATGAAGTCGAGGTGACATTTGACGAGGCAGCAGAAGTGTTTGTGTTCAATCCGATCGACTATCTTGGGAGCGAGGAAGAAGATACGAATTATACCGTTGTGCTTACCACGCAGATTCGCACCAGCGATGGCTCTACCGCGTTTTCAGGAGTGTATGCAAGCGGGTATTCCTGGACGTTTGAAGTTTCAACAGAAGTGGATCTGACTCCGCCTTACCTCACAAGCGTCGTTCCACAACAAAGCGCGCAGGAACCGCGCAACGTGACCATTGAACTCAACTTCAACGAAGCGATGGATCCGGTTGCTTCAACAGGATCGTATATCACCGACGATGATCTCTTTTTCACGAACATCGAGGTGTTTGATGAATCGCTAGAGAACGTGGAAGGAACCTTTGAGATCAGCAATGCGTATCGAACGCTGACTTTTACCGCGATCGATGCCTGTGGTGAGGATCCCTGCGGGGACACCATTTATTGTTTGCCTACGAATCAAGAAATTTTTGTGACCGCAAAGGCTGCGACGCTTGATGAGGACGAAATTCCACAGGCCGAATCGGTTGGGGTGACGTTTGATGGATTGGTCGACGCGGCCGCGAACTCGCTGGACGGAGATCATGATGGCGACGCGTGCGGATCAAGTCTAGACACGGTTGTGTGCACGGACGGAGATGACGCGGATTCTGACGCGGATGAAAACGATAACTACGAATGGGACTTCACGACCACGGATGAGATTGAGGATACCGTTCCGCAAATCGTTACTGATGGACTGGATCCTACGATTGAAGAAGATGAGATTAGTACCTCGGATGATGTTGAAGTGACGTTCAATACCTACCTCATGTCCTCCACGGTGGATACGAATGCGGTGTCGCTCTGGCCTGATCCGTATTACGAATTTTGGTTTGCGATTCGGAAGGAAAACGACGAGACGAACCAGCGGACGATCGTTCACATTGAGCATCCCAACCTTGTGAGTACCGCAGACGGCGGGTGGAATTATTGGCCGGTGCTCAGCCAGGAGATTAAGAGCGCGTACCAGATTTGCATGTATCCGGCGATAGGTCCCGGATCCAACTGTACGGAGGGGCGCAATGACGACTACCCTTATTGTTGTAATGGCATTGCTTCCGACGAAGCTTGTCAGACAGACGAGCAGGAATCTGTTGAAACGTATCCCGTACCTAGGGGAGTTTCTGATTACGAGCTACCGGATAATACTGAGACTGAATTATAAAAAGGTCACGTACTACAGGGAAAAGAAATTTTTTGCTGGCAAAGCCGGGCCAAAAAATTTCTTTTCCCTGTAGTACGTGACCTCAAGACCTGACCCCAGACTCATGAGACAATGGAAAATAACCGTATTAGGCCTTTTATTGGCTCTCACATTCAGTGTCATGTTTTTTGTTGCTGCTCCTGTCTTCGCGCAGGATCCAGATGTTGAATCGTTTGCCGAGGCAGCGGGTTTGAGTACGGATGTCGACCTGAGCGTCATGATTGTCCGTTTGATCCGCACAGCCATTTCGTTTGTTGGAATCGTGGCGGTGGTGTTCATGCTCTACGGGGGCTTCATGTGGATGACGGCTGGGGGAAACGCGGATCGTCTCAAGACAGCGAAGAAAATCATCCTGAACTCCATTATTGGGATTGTGTTGGTGCTGGCCAGTTTTACCATCGTGCAGTTCATTTTGGGTGCGCTTGTGGATGCCACCACGCCAGATATTACGTCAGACAGCGATGGGCCTGAAGGTGACTATCCGGACGATAATAGCAGCTCCCTGTTTTACCTCTCGTCATTTAATTCGGAATGCGCGTCCACCATCCAAAATTTTCAGCCGCAGTTTGTGTTTTCCAGACCCGTGGATTCCGATACGCTGGACGGCGGCATCGTGATTGAAGACGCAGATGGTGTAGAGGTTGAAGGGACGTTTAGTATATCTGGTTATACGGTTACGTTCACGCCCTCGTTGGCCTGCAGCAGTCCGTACGAGACGGAATTTTGTTTTGAATCAGGAGCTTCCTACACAGTCGACATTGATTCTTCCGTGTTGGAGTCCACTTCTGGCGCGTCGCTGTCGTGCACAACAAGCTATCCCTGCACGTTCAGTTTTACGATTGGAAGCCAGGTGGATGTGAATGGCCCAACGGTGCGGATGAGCGCGCCAGCGAACGGTGAGAGTCTGTATGCGGGTTCCATCGAACAATTACAAGCGATGACGACGGATGATAGTGGCGTTTCGAGCGTAGATTTTTATGTGATTGATGATGACGAAGCGATCTATACCTCTGGGGTGAACTTTTCAACCGTCGGTGCTCTTACGGGAGGAAATGCAGAAAATGCTTTTTATACGGATCAGGACGAAGAGTGGGATACGGAAGGCTACACTACCAATGAGGAATACGACATTTGGGCAACAGGATCTGATTGCGCCGGAAATACCGACACGACGGATCGGGTGTCGATCGTCTTACGTGCGGCCAACTGCAATAATGGCGTCCAAGATGAGGATTTGGGAGAAACCGGCACGTGCGAGTCAGGAGAAGATTGTGACTGTGGCGGAGATGATACAAGCAGCGCGTATTATTGCGGCGCGTGCGACGGGGACAGTTGTACAGAAAATTCGGAATGTTCCAGCGGACAATGCGTGGAAGGATCCTGTACGACCACGCCAAAAATTGAAAGCGTTTCTCCAGGCGATGGTGCCGTTGGGAACTTGGTCACTATTTCCGGCGAAGGATTTGGCGACAGCGAAGGATCGCTCACGTTTTTGGGCACGGAAAGCGGCGATGAAATTGCCACAGCCGCGTATACCTGTAACAACATTGTTCAGTGGTCAGATGAGGAGATTATCGTAGCTGTTCCAACTTCGACCGTTGACGGTCCGATTTCCGTCACCGCCTCAGATTCAAATTCAGATCGGACAGACGACGACTACGGTTCATCGATTGCTGATTTTGACGTAAATCTCATTGAACGCCCTGGGATCTGTATGCTGGATCCGGACGAAGATGACTACGGAAGCTTAATTGATGTGTATGGAAACAGTTTTGGCGACAGTCAAGGAAGTTCCACGTTTTATTTCACCAATTACGAAGCCAGTTCTTATCCAAGTTGGGATGATGCGGACGGAGAGTTCATCCAGGTCGTTGTTCCGAATGTAAATTCAGGCAATTACCGTACGCAGGTGTTTACTGGTGATTATGTGTGCGTGAGTGCGGACGGAACCGCATCGACGACAACCTGTACCGATGATGCGGATTGCGATACGACGACAGGTGAAACGTGCGCAACGTCCTGGTGTTCGGAGACGCTCGATTATTGTGATGAAGACGATGATTGTGGAACGGATGGGGGAACCTGTGAATCCGTCCGCGTGGGATCCAACGAAGTGCTCTTTGAGGTTTTGGACACCTCGAGCGAAACTTCCCCGATTATTTCTTCGATTGATTCGGGATGGAAAGCGTGTTCAGACGACAACACACACTGTGGCGATGATGATGACTGTACGGACGGGGCAACATGCGATGATGCGGACAACTGGGGACCGTCGGGGCAGTACATTACGATCTACGGAACAGGATTTGGTACAAGGCTCGGATCGATCAATTTTGAACATCCGACGCTTGGGTACACCGCGCTGGGAGACACGGATTTTCCAGACGCGTGCGGAGACGATTTTTGGCACGACACCTACATCACCGTGAAAGTTCCTGAAACGTATCTCACAGAAACGCTCGATGCGATTGAGTTCACCACGCATGATTTGAGCGTTGAGCGCGCAGATGGCGTGGAGTCTGATGCAGAAGATTTTGTCGTTTTAGATGACACGCCAGGGCCAGCGATTTGCGATATCGACCCTTCTTCTGGTCCGGCAGATGCAGAAGTGACGATGTACGGCGAAAATTTTGGATCAACAGACGGAACGGTCACCTTCTACTCTTTGCAGGAAGCCGACTACACCTTGTGGGCAAACGATGAGATTTCTCATGTGGTGATTCCAGACGATGCGGCTACCGGATCTGTGTACGTCGTGGAAGCCGACAGCGGATATGAATCCAATTCCATCACGTTCACGGTTGGCGACTGTCGTGATGAAGATATCGATTTTTGCGCGACGGGTGAGTCGTGTTGCGATAACGGAACCTGTTCCACAAGTTGTGAAACGGTTACGGAAGTAGAGGCACATTATGCCTTCATGATTACCACGGGGATTACGCCCAATACACCTAACGTTCTTGTGTCTTGTACGGAGTCAGGTGTCTCGCCCACGCCTTGGGAAGGGTGGAGCGAACCAGAGGACATTTGTGTGACCGCAAGCGTGGAAGCCGAGTTTGATATGACGATGGATCAGTCGACGATGAACACGTCAACGGTCGTTGTACGGGCTTGTACATCTGAGTTTACCGAAGCGGAAGAAATTGCCGAGGAAACGATCTGCTCTTTTTCAGGCATATCCTGTGATGACGATAGTGATTGTACCAGTCACGACGACGAAGAGTGTCTCGCTCCGATTGAGAGTGAGTGCAAAAATTGGGAAGCGGTGAGTGGAAGTATCGCAACGGATGAAACCGGTTTTGCGTGGTCGCCGGCTTCCGGGAGTTTTGAAACCAGTACGCTCTATCGAGTTACGCTCCAAGGAGAAGATCAGATTCAAGGTGAAACGGGCGGATATATGGAGGAAGATTACGTCTGGGAATTTACAACCAGCGCGTCAAATGCGCCGTGTGAGGTTGGAGAGGTGAATGTCCGTCCAAGTGAGTATACCGAAACGGAACAGACAGAGGTCGATTATTCTGCGCAGCTCATTGCGGCCAATGATTTGTGTGTCGCCGTGAGTTGTTCTGGGTACACCCTTAATTGGGAGTCAGATTTCGATGGAGCGATTATTGATACCGCTGAGCCTGGGGTAGGAATTTGTACGAATGAGGTTACGGCGGTTGAAGAGACTTCTGCTGATGATCCCGCACTGATTTCAACGACCGTCACCAACGCAACAAATGATCCATCAGATGATGGGGAACTGACGATCAATTTTCTCGACCCAGAAATTGAAGATTATTTTCCTCAGTGTTCCACGGCGTGCGTGAACGCGTTGCCGTGGGGTGAGTTCAACACGGCGATGGATTGGAACACGATCAATCCGTCTTCCATCACGCTGTATGAATGTGCAAACTCCCTGTGTGAAACGTCTGGACTCACAGACCTTTCACCACTCGTGAGTTCGATTGATGAGAATGCTTCTTTGAACCGATTTGAAATTGAATTTACTGACACCGATACATTGGACGCGGATACGTGGTATCGCATTGTGGTGGATGGAGACGCGGTTTTGTCCTACACCGGCGTGGCGCTGTCTGATTCGGGTTCCAATTATGGCTCGGATGAAAATCGTTATTTTGAGGATGATTTTTCTTGGGTCTTTAAGACAAAGGACGATGCGGTCAGTTGCGCGATTGATTCCGTGTCTGTTGACCCAGAAGAAGCCACCATGACCTATATTGGACAGCGCGCGGAATTTAACGCCACGGGTCAAGGCGCGCCAGACGACTGTTCCGTGGATGGACAAACGCTCCAGTCAGGTTCGTATACCTGGGAGCCATGGAGCGCACAGGATGATCCAAATAACATCGGAGCAACATCCGGTTCCAGTTCTTCTCAAGACCATGTTGTGGCGTACATGGTACGGGACGGTGAAATTGAACTCACCAACGTCATTCCAGATTATTGTTCGGCCTCGTGTTTGAACGTGGGGGCACCGGTGACCACGGCGCAAGGGGTGTGCGGCAACGGCACGGTGGAGACGTCTGAAGAATGTGACGATGGAGGAACGGTAGATGATGACGGTTGTTCTGCGTCGTGTTTGAATGAAGGTAATGACCAGTGCCCAGCAACGTGTGACGCTTCTGGCGCTTCGTGCACGGACGATGAGTCTTGTGAAGAGACTTGCGACAGCGCGGCGTGTACATCGGCCACGGACGAGGATGAGGCCTGTACCGTTGATGCTGATTGTGAGAGTGGTGAGTGCTCTAGCCAAGGGTTATGTGAAGATTATACGGACGCTGGCTCGAGATGTTCGAACAACGGCGCGTGCGATTCAGGTTCTTGCGTAGGCACTTGTTCGATCACAGGAGGAAGTTGTACCGGATCCGACAGCGATTGTTTGTATGCGAGCGGGGACTCTTGTGAGTTATCTGGTTCGGGGTGCTGTGGAGATGGAGTGCGGGATTGGTCAGCTGCAGCGGGCGGAGAAGATTGTGACGATGGAAATCTCGATGACGGTGATGGATGTTCTTCTTCGTGTGAAAATGAAGGGTCACGCGCAGTTGGCGCTGTGTGTGGAGACGGGACACAGGATTGGGCTGTAAATGTGGGCGGAGAAGATTGTGATGATAGCAACTCTACCGCAGGCGATGGGTGCTCTCGAAATTGTGTGTTGGAGGGATCTACTTCCGAGGAAGATGTGTATGCGATTTGCGGTGACGGAACCGTCGGCTCCGGCGAAGATTGCGATCCAGGGAGTTATGCCGCTGCGGGCGATGGCTGCTCCGAGGCGTGCTTGAATGAAGGAACAAGCGCGTGCCCGACGAGTGCATCAAGCAACTGTTGCGGGAACGGGTCAATAGAAACAGGGGAAGAGTGTGATACAGAAGAAGGGTGCTCGGAGTCCTGTTTGTGGGAGGGTTCCTCCTACATCTATGACACACCATCGTTTTGTGGGGATGGCGCCGTGGGAACCGGCGAGGAATGTGACGCGCTTTCAAGCGCCTCGCTCTCAACGGGTGATTACGGTGTTTCACAAATTGCCACCGGCGCTCCAACCGAAGTGAATGAGACAACAGGGTACGCGATTTCGGAAGTATCTGTGACCGTTGACGGAGATGTGAATGGGTTTGCCTCTATCCAACTTCAATGCGCCTGCACAACAGACGTGTCTTGCGATGCCACGGGAATCGGATGTGGTCAGAGCAGTTGCTGTTTTGAGCGGCCGACGATCATGGATGGCCAGGTTGCTCCCGCGGACAATACGGCCGATGTTGAGGCGGGCGGAGATGGGTATTGCCGCAACACGGCCATTTGGATTGAGTTTAGCGAGGCTATGAGCGAAGCATCTTTTGACCTGACACAGGACACCAACGATGATGGAACGATAGACCAAGATGAGTTTGCGGCGAATCTTTATCTGGATCTTGTGTCCGCGGATCTTGATGGGGACGGGGATCAGGATGAGATCGACGAAATTGTCGATTGTCCAACGGGTTATGACGGGGCGAGTGTGACCTCTTCCTCAGGCGCGTCTCGATTCTGGAATTGGCTGAAGCAATTTGTGTTGGGAATGTTTGGACGCGAGGCAAATGCCTCAGACACGTTTGCGTGTCACGTGCCAGTCACCTACGAGCTCTCAGAAAACGATGACGGCACCCAGCGCGTGTACATTCGGTACAGCTCACTGTTGGAAGAAAATGCGGTGTATCGCTTGGTTGTGGTGGGAGATAACGTTTCGACGGATTCGGATAAGGACGGGGTGTTGAGCGAGAACGATGTAACTTTGTGTGTTGGCAGTGCGTGTGAGGATGAGGTGTTTGAACAGGCATTTGCGATTGGAGAAGATATTTGCGATTTGGATCGAGTGCTTGTGGAAGACACCGGAGATGTGAACGCCGAAGACTACGAATCCGCCAGTGTTCAATATTTCAGTTCAACTGGAGAAATTCACACGCTCACGGCCACGCCGCAGACGTATCGAACCGGTTCGGGCTACGAGGAGATTTCACCGCTCACAGACGCGTATGAATGGAGTTGGGAGTGGGGGTCTTCCGTTGTGGATGAAACCGAAGGAGACATTGTGGCCGATGTGGCAGAAACACCAGAAGATACCACGCGCAATTATCGTTCTTCTGGATACACAGGCCGCGAGAGTATTTTGACGACTGCCACGATCACGACGGACACCTTGTTTGATCCTACGACCGCCGCGACTTCCACCACATCGGCACGCACGGTCACCGGGACGCTTGAAGTGACGGCGCTCGTTTGTGAAAATCCATGGCCATCGTTAACGTCTGACACGCTTGACTTCCCTTACCTCGAGGATGATCTTCCAAGCAATTTCTCCTTCTACTATTGTCGTGATGCCGGTGATACAGGAACCGATGACGATTTGCCTGATCTGTCGGATCCGATCGACGTGACTTCGCTTTCTTCTTCAGGAATTATTCAGGAACTCATTTTTAAAGTCGATGGTTCCAGTGATGCCATTGGCGTTCGCGTGTTAGCCAATGACGGGTATCTGTCGCCATCCGCCTGGGTGGAGGAACAGGAGTTCACAGGTTCGTTTACGGAAACGGAACTTGATGGATATCCAGCCGTAGAATCCGGCAACACGTTGTATGCCGCTTCTGCCAATGTCAGCAGTGGAACGATTTATCCAAACATATACGTCATTTCGTATAATGAGGAAGCTGATGATGAGGCACAGCAAATTTTTGATCAGATTCTGGAGAATTGGCGATTCAACGGAAATACCGATGAAGTGACAGATATCAATTTGTGCCTGGATTCTTCTTCTAATGGGTATGTGACGGATGCAAGCGGCGACTACATTTCGTGTGGGTGGGATGGAGATTGTTTTGAGAGTTGTGAGGATGGCACCTGTTCTTCCAAAGTGGCGACCATTTTGTGCGACGCGCAAAAAGAAAAATTGACACGGGACATGACGCGTTTGGTGGATATCCTGGACATGGCTTCAACGCTCGATACATACGGAGAAGAAAACGGCCATTGTGCCGTAACCAAAGGCCAGACCTGTGAAGAAGATGAGGACTGTCCCGGCTCAGAGGAATGCGTACCTGGGTTCCCAGAGGTGCAGTCTGGGACGTTTGTGCCCGCGCTCTCAAACTCCATTTGGAGTTCTTGGAATGCGTCTTTAGCTAATGACTTGGGAGAGGCTCTCCCCACGGATCCAATCAACGAGTTTTACGACTGTTCGGATGAAGGATATGACGAGGCTTCTTGCTGGAACGGAGAAGAAGGAACGTTCGTCTGTCCGGAGAATTCTCACCTCTATGGCTATCAGAGCGTGGGGGGCGAAGATTACATTTTATACACACAGCTTGAATCAGATGGTAGCGACTACACATGGGACTATGCGCTTAATACAGGTCTTTCGGACGAAGCCACGGTCTACGCGGAATATCCAACTGCCTATGCGCCAAGTTCCGCGCTTGGTGGATTTTCAACAACACCCGTGTTTTGCGACGGAAATACATGGGGAGATTCGTCTTTGTGCGGTGATGGAACACAGGGGTCAACAGAGGCGTGTGAAATCGGGGACACACAGTCGATTTCTTGTGATGACGCAGACGCGTACGCGTGTGTTGACACGTCCGCGATCCAGTCTTCTTCCGTCAGTAGAACCTGTACGGGATTTGACGATACAACTTCCTGTACAGGAACGTATTACGATACGTGCGTGGAAACGAGTTCAGGGGTGTTTTACTGCGTGGCATTAGAGAATTCGTCAGGCACTTCGTTTGGAAGCTGTTCCTCATTGAGTGATACGGCAACGTGTACAAGTAGCTCGTTTAGAATTGCGTCTCGTCTTGTGTGTGGACGCACGGTGTCAGGCGATGAAGGGACGATGACCGTGGCCTGTTTGGATGATTGTTCTGGGTACCAAACAGAGGCGCAGGCAGAAGCGGCTTTGGCGGAATGTGTGGCGTATGAGTGCGGCAACGGGGTGGTCGAGGCGGATGAAGAATGTGATGACGGATCGCTCAATGGAACCTATGGACATTGTGGAGACGATTGTACTGCCGCAGGATCTTTCTATTGCGGCGACGGTTACCTTGCCGCCAGTGAAGCATGTGATTGTGGAACCACGTCGACCTATTCGACAGTTATTGCTGATACGGCAAGCTGGGCGTCCCTCAACAGTTGTGACGTTTCCAATGGGCAGTATTCAAGTAGTGTTGACTTGAGTTGCGCTTCCAATTGCACACAGCCCGGACTTGCCTGCGGCGATGGACGCGTGAACGGATCAGAGGAATGTGATGGGGATTATGAAGATTGGGCTGGGGCGTTGTGTTCTGATGGAACCACGTGCACCTCAGATGACGACTGCGAGAGCGGTTCGTGCGGTGACGGCGGAGCTGCATGCGGGACAGGGGATATTTGTACGGATTTTGATGACGCGGGTGAATCCTGCACGCTTGATACACAATGCGATGCCTACTTCGCGACCACATCGTATGGATCGGATGCGTGTACCGCTTCCGGTGTCTGCGCGAGTGCCTCTGATGCCGGCGATGTATGCACAAGCGGAAACGATTGTGATTCAGAAGTCTGTGGCGATTTCAATTATGACCTATATCGCTATCGCACATGCAGTGCCTCCTGCGATTGGGGCACGGGCGGCGGATGGTCGTCGTCCTGCGTGGGCGGCACACAGATTTGTGGGAACGGCACCGTGGAAGGCAATGAAGAATGTGATGATGGAAATTCGACCAATAACGATGAGTGCCTGAACACCTGTGTGGAAAACGTGTGCGGAGATGATTATGTCTACGTTGGGTCAGAATCCTGCGATGACGGAGACGCGAACGGAACACTGTGCACAGCCGATTACGAAGGCACATGTAACTATTGCAATACAACGTGCCAATACAAAACAGCCTCAGGCGGGTACTGCGGAGATGGGGTCGTGGATACGCAAGAAGTGTGCGACGGGGGATATGACGTGACGCTTACGTACTATGACGAGACAACGGTGGATACGTACGGGACATGCACGACGTACCACGGCACCACGACCGATACCAATGACACATCCATCAGCTATTCGTGTCGGTGGCTAGGCGTGTGCAATGGAGGCGATGAAAATGGAGAATTCTGCACGCTTGATTACAGCACCTACACAAGCGCAGGGACGGTTTCGGAGTTTACGAGCGGGTCGGACGTGAATAGTTGTTCGGGCGGTAATTGCGTGGCGCCTATTTGCGCGGATGATTGTGGCTCTTCGTGTCCAACCCAATATGAGACCGAAGGACTGCTTGTCTTGAGTGAAGCTGAAGGCGCAAGCGCGAGTGATTCTATTAGTCTTTACAGCTATCTCAATAGTGATGGGAACTCACCAGACAACGGAACATTGACGATTCCCGCGTGCAACGTCGCCACGTCCATGACAGCAGACATTGACGATAGTGGGGTGGAGCCGCCAGACGTGGACATCGTGTTCGTGACCGATTTAAGCAGCAGCATGGATGACACACTTGGTTCGTCGCGAAAAATAGATCTTGCGGTGAATTCAACCATTGATGCCATTGAGGATCTGTTCGATGCCTATGGGAATACCAGTAGCTCGACCATGCAAGTAGGTCTTGTGTCCTATACGAACGCCTACAGTTCAGGTTCATGGAGTTGTAACAATGGTTCCACAACAGAATCTGATGGAGCCTATACGGACGTGACGCTTGTGGAAGATTCGTACGAGTCCGAACTCATCAGCGTGATTGAGAGCTATTCAACGTGTGTCTCCACGACACCTGGATCAGGGTCAACACCAACATACAATGGGATTGAAGAAGCCGTGGATCTTCTCAACACGTCCTCAACGGCAGACGTCAAAATCGTCGTTCTGCTCTCGGATGGGGATTTTGACTGGATCGATACGGCTGATGGAACAGACGGTTGGGATGAGACAGAGGACGCATCAACCAACGAATCGTGTAACACAACTCTCTACACTAAGTCCTACAATGGGAATACCTATACGGCTAAAGCAGCCTGTGCAGCAGACATGTATGAGGACTTTGTCGAAGGGACAAGCATCTTGTTTTACACCGCTGCCATCACGAGTAGCACCACTTACTACCAGCCGCTGACGGAACACGTTTCCAGCAATGACTGCGTGTGGGAAACATCCAGCTCTGCCACGGATTTAGATGACTGCACCGGCAATTATGCGTTTTTTGCTGAGGACGAAGAGGATATTGCGGTCATGTACGAATCCATTGTGGATTCTATTTTGGGAACAAACGTGACGTTTACGGCCACGGATGACAGCGGAGAAACCACAACCACGACAGGCGAAGTTCAAGCGGGATCGGATGTTGAACTGCCATTCCCGGATGGATTTGTGTGTCAATCTACCGAGCAGACGGTACCGTTGCGCAATGTGTTTTACGGCGACGGTTCGATGACGTTTAGCGACTTTTCGCTCACCTACTGTCCGTACCAGTAATATGGATTTGAACGACTATTCTTCAACCCAATCACTTCCCTGGAAACCCATCGCTCTTGTTGCCGGCGGAGCAGTACTTGTTGTTATAGGTATTTTCATCGTTGTACGATTGATTCAGAGTTCTCGACAAGAGGAGATCCTTGTCCAAAATGGGGGAACGGATCAGCTTGCTGCTTGTGATACGGCCGCAGATCCGGAAACATGTCGCGAAGGACTTATTGAAGATCTTGCGATTGCGCAAGGTTCAGAGGAATTATGCGCGATGCTTGAAGCCACAGAAGATCAGGACAACTGTTATTGGGCGGTTGCTCGGGAAACGCAAGATGTGAAGCCCTGTTCTTCCATTTCTGTTTCTGAGGCGGCGAGCCGGTGTCAGGATGATGTGATGGAAGCGGAGGCGCTTGCATTGGATGATCCAGCGTTGTGTGAACAGATCCAGGATGAGAATCGCCAAACGCGATGCGTGGAATACCTTGCTGGTCCGTTGACTTCGGAAAATTGTTCCCAGCGTCATCCAGAGCTCTGTGAGGATATTGCCCTTGTTGAAAAAGCAAAAGAGATGGTTGACGGATCTGTGTGCGATGGTATTTCTGATGAATTGCTTGCGATGAGCTGTGTAGATGCTGTAGGAGATTTAACGGATGTGATAACGGAAGTCGCGGATTCAGATGAAGATACGGATGAAGACGGACTTACCGCAGCACAGGAAGAGGAATACGCAACTGACCCACTCAATCCAGATACGGACGGCGACGGGTATTTGGATGGCGCTGAAGTTGCCGCCGGCTATGACCCCAACGGCCCCGGCCGCCTCCAATAACCTTTCCACCTAACCACCTAGTGCTCTAACCACCTCCCTATGTT
Organism: uncultured Gammaproteobacteria bacterium; assembly: GCA_964513275.1. Lineage (GTDB taxonomy): Bacteria > Patescibacteriota > Patescibacteriia > UBA9934 > GWF2-40-263 > UBA12478. Next base: position 8,101 of record CAZELN010000011.1, on the reverse strand, counting down.
CGATGATGTAAAAAACCAACCCGATGATATGTTTGAAGCGACCGATAAAGTCGCCCCTCAAGTCACAGCGCCCACAGATGTTCTTGCACAACCTTCTGTTCAAACACCTCAGAGTGTGGTGGAAGAAGCTGCTGACACGAAGCATGGAGGATTCCCTTGGAAAGTCGTCTTGCTTGTGTTGGGGATTCTTGCCGTCATCGGAGCCGCGTTCCTCCTTTCCATGAAAATTTTACGATCTAATGCTCCGGTGACTCCTGAGCCTCCGGTGCAAGAGGAGGAAGAGATAGAAAAGGTGGACGAGGTGGACGAGGTGGAAGAGGTGGAAGAGGAAGAAGAAGTTGAAGAAGAGGAAGAAGAAGTTGTGTCGCGAAAGGATACAGATAAAGATGGACTCACCGATGAAGAGGAGGCCGAGTATGGGACAAGTGTTCGTGCGGCAGATACGGACAGCGACGGGTTATTTGATCCTGAGGAGATTCGTACATGGGAAACAGATCCACTCAATCCAGATACGGATGGGGATGGTTATTTGGATGGAGAAGAAGTTGATGCCGGCTATAATCCAAGTGGCGAGGGAGTATTGAGAGAGGCTCCAACTGAATCCGGTTAACCAGGCATTCGTATGGCAGATAACGCTCAGCAGAAAATCGAACAACCAAAAACAGGAAGTCCTGTGTCAGGCACGGGAGCGCGTGTTTTTGCGATGCCTGAGCGATACCGCCATGGAGCTCAAGCGACCCTTCATCAACCCGAAACAAAAACAGCGCCTACGCCGCCCATCGAAGTGAAAACACCAGGACTTCCGGTTGCGCCTAAAGCGCCACCCAAACCTCCATCTCTGAAAAAGAAGGGGTCAACGACGAAAAAGATTTTAATCATCGGAGTTGCGGTGCTCTTATCGTTAAGCATTGGTGGATACGTCTTGTTGCGATCGGTAAATGAAACACCTCCTGAGCCAGAGACAACCACGACGTCTCGACCCGCTCCCGTAGAAGGATCTAAGGAAGAGGTAGAAGAGGTGGTGGAGGTGGAAGAGGTATTTCCTCTTGAAGTGACGCCTGGAACAGATTCAGATTCAGACGGACTTACGGATGTAGAAGAGAGCCTCGTCTACAAGACAGATTCTAAGCGTCCTGATACGGACGCGGACGGCTTTTTGGATGGGAACGAGGTGTTCCATGGATATAATCCTGGAGGAACAGCTCCTGGGACATTGGTTGAGTCCGGTCTTGTGGAGTCCGCGACGGGAACGCATAACGGAACGGCCTACGAATTTTATTTTCCCTCTGCTTGGGACATGGAGTTGGACGGGACAGAAATGATTTTAGATGCCCAAACAGGAGAGGGCTTCCGGATTTCTCTGGTGGAAGAGGAACTTCCTGATGGTGAAATTCGTACAACCAAGACGGGTCTTTCGTATGTGCTCTCAGACGACCAACTCACGGCCACGATCCAACTTGGTTCTGTTGTCTTCACGATCGAGTACGACACAGGGATAAAGAGCAAAGTCGATTACCTCCAAACCTTCCAGATGATGCTTAATAGCGTGACGTATGATTCGACCACAATTGAACCAGTCGATTCTCAAGGGGGGACAGAGACTTCCGCGCAAGCGACTCCAGAGAGTCCTTGATGTCTGTGCTCGAGCGCTGGGAGTGAAGAAGAGCATGTTTGTGTCGATTGGGTTTGTGACGGATCTTCAGATGCGCAACCTCAACCGCACCTGGCGTGGGAAGGATCGAGTAACAGACATCCTTTCGTTCACGCTGGACGAGGAACCTTTGAAAGGGGAGATTGTCCTCAGTTACAAGCAGGCTGTGCGGCAGGCAAAAGAGATGGGGCATGCCACGCGCGATGAACTGTTCTTCCTGATTGTCCACGGAACCCTGCACCTGTGGGGGTATGACCACGAAGTCCCGCAAGACGCGAAGAAGATGTTTTTGCTGCAAACGCAGATCCTGAAGCGCCTCAAGATAGATCCACGCCTATGATTTCTGTTGGTCGATTTTTTTCAAGTCTGAAACACGCTCTGCGAGGGGTGTCTGTTGTTTTTCTGACGGAACAAAGTTTTCGAATCCAGGTCTTGATTGCCTTGTGTGTGGTGGCCGCGGGCGCGGTAGTTCACGTGAAAACCTACGAGTGGATTCTCTTGTTCCTGCTCATTGGCTCTGTTCTTACCCTTGAGCTCGTCAACAGTATTGTTGAACGTCTCGTTGACTCGTTCAAGCCAAGAATTCATCCGATCGTGAAGGAGATCAAAGACATTATGGCTGGAACGGTTCTTTTGGTTTCTCTTATTGCGGCCGCTGTCGGCGCGATGATTTTTTATCCGTATCTTGTCGATCTTGTGGGGCTGCTCCCATAACGATATACTTGAAGCAGTTATGCCTGAACCGATTTATACAGGGCTTGATGTAGGTACCTACGCGATCCGTGTCGCTGTAGGGAAGCTTGTGCCCTCACCAGAAGGAGGAGAACAAATCCACATTATTGGTTCTGTTGAAGTTCCCAGTTTTGGGGTGAGCAAGGGGACGATCACGAACCTTGAAGACGCGGTGTCGTCAATCTCGCGTGCGCTTGAACAAGCAGAGAGGATCACGGGGATGCCGTTGGGAAAAGCGTGGGTGGGAATTAATGGCAGCCATATTTTATCCCAGGAGTCTCGCGGGGTGATAGGCGTAGGGCGAAGCGATGGAGAAATTCGAGATGAAGACGTGGGGCGCGCGATTGAAGCGGCTCGTACGGTGGCGACGCCAACGAATTACGAAATCATCCACGTGATCCCAAAAAGTTTTACCGTGGATGGCCAGCGCGGCGTAAAGGATCCTGTTGGCATGAACGGCATTCGGCTGGAAGTCGACGCAATTATTATTCAGGGTTTAGGTTCCCAAATTAAAAATCTAACCAAGGCCGTGTACCGAACGGGGTTGGATATCGAAGATTTGGTTTTTTCTATTTTAGCCACAGCGGAAGCCGTTGTGTCTGAGCGTCAGAAGGAATTGGGTGTGTGTGTGGTGAATATCGGCGCATCAACCACCAGCCTTGTCGTGTATGAGGAAGGCGATGTGCTGCATACAGCCGTGCTGCCTATTGGATCTGACCACATTACCTCTGATATTGCTATTGGGTTGCGCACGTCGATTGAAGTGGCTGAGCAAGTGAAGCTTCGTCACGCCACGTGTGTGCCCGATGAAGTACAGAAAAAAGAAGAAATAAACCTTGGTGAATTGGGAGCGTCTGAGGAAGAGATGGTCGGGCGGCGGTTTATTGCTGATATTACGGAAGCCCGCGTACAGGAAATTTTTGAACACGTGGATCGCGAACTCAAAAAAATCGACCGCTCAGGGATGCTCCCGGCTGGAGTCATCTTGACCGGCGGAGGCGCGAAATTGAGTGGAATGTTAGAGTGTGCGAAATCCGCCTTTCGGCTCCCTGTTTGTCTGGGAACGCCTCTTGGCGTGACAAGCGTGATTGATCGCGTGAATGATCCCAGTATGAGTACAGCGATGGGGCTTGTCTTATGGGGACATCATATTCGAGGCGCGGGAAGCCGTAGCAGTTTTGGGAATCTTTTTTCGTCATTTGGCGATGTGCAAAAAATCGGCTCTGGGTTGAAAAAATTTTTTAAGTCCCTTAAACCCTAACCCCCTAATCCCCTAAAACCTACCCAAGAAGATATGCACATCTTCTTTTTTTGTTTCTTGACAGTGGAAACGCCGGTGTTAAAGTGTTGAATGATTTTTGTGCTCAGTGTAGCCATTTTTGAGCACATGATTTGTTCAAGCATAAGAAGATGTATGTATGGCCCAAGTAAAGCCCGATATTGAAACCTTTGCCAAGATTAAGGTTGTTGGCATTGGCGGAGGAGGAGGAGCCGCCGTGAACCGCATGATTAGCGATAATATCAAGGGTGTTGAATTCATCGTGATAAATACGGACGTTCAGGCATTAAATCAAAATTTAGCGCCGCGGAAGATCCCTATCGGGAAAACGCTGACCCGTGGACTGGGGGCTGGGATGAATCCGGAAATTGGTTCACGTGCGGCCGAGGAAAACCAAAATGAAATTCGTGAGGCGCTTTCTGGCGCGGACATGGTGTTCCTCACCTGTGGACTTGGAGGAGGAACCGGCACAGGGGCGATCCCCGAAGTCGCGAAACTTGCCAAGGACATCGGCGCCCTGACCGTGGCCGTTGTCACAAAGCCGTTTACGTTTGAGGGAGCCCAACGACGTCGTATTGCGGAAGATGGATTTGATCGATTGCTCCAGCATGTAGATGCCATCATCACGATTCCAAACGATCGCGTCCTTCAAATCATCGACAAAAAAACTTCGCTCATTGACGCGTTCAACGTGGTTGACGACGTGTTGCGGCAGGGTGTTCAGGGAATTGCAGAGCTTATTACGGTTCCAGGACTGATCAATGTGGACTACGCCGACGTGAAAGCGATCATGGAAAGTTCCGGTTCAGCGCTCATGGGCATTGGCCGGGCAACAGGAGAAAATCGCGCGGTCGAGGCAGCCAAGCAGGCGATCGCCAGTCCGCTGTTAGAACTTTCTATCGACGGAGCGAAAGGCATTTTGTTCACGATTTCCGGTGGGAGTGATTTAGGCATGCACGAGGTGGCGGAGGCAGCCAAGGTGATCACCAGTTCTGCTGATGAAGACGCGCGTGTCATTTTTGGAGCCAACATTGATGACGGGATGAATGAAGAAGTACGCATCACCGTTGTGGCAACAGGATTTGACTCACGAGAACGCCGAACAAAGTCTCCAGGAGTCGTGGAGGTACAAGCACAAGGCACCTGGTCGGCTCCGCAACAGAACGTTCTTCGCATGCGCGAGGAAGAGGCTGTTCCTCAACGGAGTAAAGTGAATTTTCAAGCTTCGATGCCTGAGCGTCCAGTTCTTCCAAAAGTTGAAATGCCAAAACCTCGACCGCTTCCACCACCTCCCGTGCAAACCAAAGAAGAAGATGAAATAGAGATTCCCGCGTTTATTCGAAAAAAGATGATGTAGTGAACCAAACGACCCGCTCACGGGTCGTTTTTGCTATACTACAGGAACGATCCTGTCTCTTTAGCGATATCCCTATGTATTGTGCGGTGTGTAATCATAAAGATACGAAAGTCGTTGACTCACGGATTTCCACCGATGGCGCAAGTGTTCGACGTCGTCGCGAGTGTGAAAAATGCGGATTTCGGTTTTCAACGCTTGAAGAGGTGGAACTGTTGGATTTGACCATCGTCAAGCGCGATGGCCGGCGCGAAAATTATTCTCGTGAAAAATTAACGCGAGGATTGGAGAAATCGTTGGAAAAACGTCCCTACACCGATCAGACATTTCAAAAATTGATTCACAAAATTGAACGAGATGTCCAGAAAAAGCGTCGTGGTCAACTGACCGCGCAGGAACTTGGTGAAATTGTGATGAAGCATTTGAAGGTTTTTGATAAAGTGGCGTATATCCGGTTTGCCTCCGTGTACCGTTCATTTGAGGATGTGGAGACATTTGAATCGGAATTGAAAAAATTGAAACGTCGTGGAACGGTGTTGCGTAAGAAAAACTAATGTATGAATGAATCAAAACGATCTGTCACCCAAACTCTTTTTGTGATCGGCCTGGCTGTTTCTGCTCTTGTTGGGTCAGTGGCTGGAGCCATTACCACGTTTATGTTGAGCTCGCAGCTTGGCACATTGACCTGGTTTGATTCAACGTCGACCAGTCTCACACCTGAGGCCGTTGAGTCCCGTATCGTGGAACTTATTGAAGAGGAGAGTGCCACCATTGCGGTGGTGGAACGTGTGACACCGGCTGTGGTGAGTATTGTCGTTAAGAAAGAACGGAGAGATGTTCAACAGAGTATTCCTGGTTTTTTTGGCACAGGGTTGTATTTTGGAGAACCTCTGGACGATGAGGCGGCCACGGAATTGGTTGAGGTGAGTAGCGGAACGGGGTTTTTTGTCACGCAAGATGGATACGTGCTCACCAATAGACATGTGGTGGACGAGCAAGGGGCGACGTATGTGGTCGTCACCAACGACGGGGAGGAATTGCCCGCAACGCTTGTAGACATAGATCCGCTTCAAGACATTGCCATCTTACGAGTAGAAGGTGAATCGTTTTCTACTGTTTGGCTTGGGGATTCAGATCAGATTCGCATCGGCCAAACCGTGATCGCCATTGGGAATACTCTGTCGGAATTTCGCAATACGGTCACCAAAGGCGTGGTTTCTGGGATTAATCGTCGCGTCACGGCCGGGGATTCGTATAACGCCGAGGTGATCGACCAAGCCATCCAAACGGACGCGGCGATCAATCCAGGCAACTCGGGCGGACCACTCATCAACTTGCTTGGCGAGGTCATCGGTATCAATACGGCCATGAGTTTTGAAGGTGAATCCGTGGCGTTCGCTATTCCGATCAACGAAGCCAAACGCGCGGTAGATGATGTGCAGGCTTATGGTCGCATTGTCCGCCCATGGCTTGGAGTAAGATATGTGTTGGTGACTCCGGAAGCGCAGAGCGAAACGGAAGGTGTATATGAGATTGGCGCCTTGATTGTTTCAGGCGATCAACCTGGCGAGGCAGGCGTGTTTGAAGGTTCGCCCGCGGATCTTGCAGGACTTCAGGAAGACGACGTCATTGTGGCGATCAACGGCCAGGAATTTACGCAAGACCAGGCGTTAGCTGAGCTTGTTTCTGACTATCGGCCGGGAGATGTCGTGAGCGTGATCGTGATGCGAGGAACAGAACGTTTAGAAATTCAAGTAACTCTTGCCGAGTATGGCGAGTAAACGAACACGTATTGTGTGCACGGTGGGTCCCGCAAGTGAGAAGCCAACAACGCTGGAAAAAATGATGCGGGCTGGAATGGATGTCGCTCGGCTTAATTTTTCACATGCAACACAGAAAGATCACGCACGTCTGATTCGATCCATTCGTGCCGCTGCACGCAAAACCAAGAAGCATGTGCCCATCATAGGGGATCTTCAAGGACCCAAGATTCGGTTGGGCGAGCTTCCAGCCACCGGAGTGGATGTGGGTGCTGGAACATCGATTGTTCTGACGACCGCGACGAGCCGATATCGCGCGGGCAAGATTCCAGTCACCTACAAGTCTCTCCATCGAGATGAAAAAAAAGGCGACCGTATTCTCATTGACGATGGAATTTTTGAATTTATTGTGACAAACGTGAGTGGTCGTGAGATCCATGCGCGGGTTGTGAACGGAGGTCTCGTCACATCCCACAAAGGCATGAATTTTCCGGATTCCACATTGAAAGTTTCAGCCATAACTCCTAAAGATAAAGAAGATGCCTTGTTTGGAATTTCGCAAGGAGTTGAGTGGATCGCCCTATCATTTGTCACAAGCGCGCTTCCAGTTTTGGCGTTGAAACGGCTGATAAAACGTCATTCCCTAAAAGGGAAACCAATCGCTCGCGTGATGGTGAAAATTGAAAAGCATGAAGCGGTCAAGCGGTTTGACGAAATTCTTGCTGTTGCCGATGGGATCATGATTGCGCGTGGGGATTTGGGTGTGGAGATTCCCGCGGAGGAAGTGCCGGTTCGACAAAAAGAGTTGATTGCTCTTTGTCGGAAATCTGGGAAACCGGTGGTGGTAGCGACTCAGATGCTTGATTCGATGATCCGCAACCTGCGGCCCACACGCGCGGAAGTATCGGATGTTGCCAACGCTGTGTTTGATTGTACGGGTGCGGTGATGCTTTCCGGAGAATCAGCAACCGGAAAATATCCTTTGCAAGCCGTAAAAATGATGGCCAAGATTATTAAGGAAGCGGAAGCGTCTTGTTATGACGACCTGTGTGGATTACAAGCAGCAGAATTTTAAAACCCGCCGTTGCTGATGCGAGCTTGGCGGGTGAGAGAGTGGAGAGCTGTTGGCGCTCAGATGAGAGCTAGTGGGTCAGTGGATCTCGCTGGTGTTCAGGAGCCTCGACTGAGTCAGGATCACGTTGTGGTTGTCCGCCTGGCGCCAGTTGATGCCTGCTTGTTCGAGGGTCTGCGCGGCCATGCCGAGCGTTATTACGACCTCCGCGTCGCACCCATGCCAAAGGGCTTCGCGCACCTCACGACTGGCT
>CAZELN010000010.1:655-31700 GCA_964513275.1 uncultured Gammaproteobacteria bacterium | reverse complement strand
AAGAGAGGAGGAGCTCTCTTTTTTTGAACGCCTGGCGCATGATTTGGCGCAGTCAATCTCGTCGGTTCTGTACGCCGCTCTGCCGACTCCCCCTGTCCGACCATCAAGTGGACGCAAAGTAGATCTCTCCTGGCTTCCACTTACGCTTCCGAGTTCCGAGGCTGAACATGTTCTACGGATCGTTCAAACTCTCGCCGTTCGCGGACAAGCCTTTATCCAAACGCCGGATCTTCGTCGAGCTGCGGCCGTCATTCTCGGGTATCTTCAAAAGCAGCCTGAACAGAAGGCACTTATCATCGCGCCGACCGTCCGTGACGTGCAGCTTCTGAAGAGTCGACTGACGGGATTCACGCCTCTCATTATCACAGGCGATGAAACAGACCGAAAACGATTTGAGACGTGGCAAGGATATCGACAATCTTCCCATGGCGTTTTGCTTGGAACACGAACCGCGCTCATGGCGATCGACTCGAGTATCACCACCGTCTTCCTCTTGCGTTCAGGCGACCCTGCTCACAAACAACATGACCGCAATCCTCGCTACGATGCACGCGAAATTGTCTGGGAACATCGCCGAACCTTTGGCTCTAACCTCTTTTGTTTAGACGTCGCACCACAACCATCAACGCTTTTACGCTTTAACGAATCTGAACGTTTGAACTGGGGCGTCTATCCAAGTGTTCAGATCGTCAACGTAAATCAGGAACGCGGGGCATCTTCTTCCGAACTCTTGAGTCACACGAGTCTTGAAGCAATCACCACCACACTCAACGCGGGCAAACAGGTTCTGTGTGTGTACAACAAAAAGGAAAACTGGATGGAGTGCCTGCGGTGTCATGCAAGAGCCGTGCTCGGAGCACATTGTTCAAGTTGTGGAGGAACAACATTCAAGACGCTCTCCTATGGAAACCAGGACCTCGCGCTTGAGTTTCAGCGACTCTTTCCAGATCGAAGTGTGTCCGTCATTGATAAAGAGCACTCTGGCGATGACAAGACAGACATCCTCGTCGTCACCACGTTCTACTACGAAGCTCAGCATGATCCATTTCGAAAATCTGATATCGGACTCATTGTTCACTTGACCCCCGACGCCCCACTCTATACGTCTGGTCCGGGTGCGATTGAAGAGCTGCTACGCGACGTATGGCAATGGGCCTGGTTGGGATTTGGAAGACGCGCTCCGATTATTGTTGAGACGGCAAGTCAGGAAATTTTGCAGCAAATATTCGATCATCCTTTTACCGTCGCCCTCGATGAGCTTAAGGCACGTGAGCGTTTTCACCTTCCTCCGGTCTACCGATGGAGTCGCATCGTCTACAAAGAAGACGAACCTAAGCGTGCCCAGATTGCGCTCACGACGCTCAGTGATCAGGTCTCTTTGATCGAGGGCGCCGTTGTTCATTCTCTTGTCAGTAATCCACAAGGACATCTCACGCTTGAGTGCGGCGTTCCTGTCGCGCAGGTGGAAGTACTTCTTTCAATCTTCACGGCGCTTCCGGATCGGTATATCATTGACACAAACGCTCTTGGTTGATAGTTTGTACGCCCTATGACCCATCGACCCGTGGTCAAAAATCCAAGCGATATTCTGCGAAAGAAATCTGAGGATGTAAGCAAAGAGGAACTCGCTTCGGCAGAAATCCAGACCCTCATCGACGACTTGATTGAGTCGATGCGTCTTGAAAATGGCATCGGGATCGCGGCTCCGCAGATTGGTGTGCACAAGCGTGTGATTATTGTTGACGATGGAAAAGGCCCAACCGCGTATGTGAATCCAGAGATTATCGCGCAATCGATTCGCAAAGGACACTTTGTTGAAGAAGGATGCTTGTCAGTCCCGGGTATCTGGGGCTACGTGACTCGTCACAAGGTTGTAAAGGTTCGGGCGATGGATCGCAACGGCGCGCGCGTTACACTCAAAGCAAAAGATCTAACCTCCGTCATTTTCCAGCACGAGATCGATCATCTCGATGGAATCCTATTCATCGATAAGGCGGACACCTACACCCGCCACCCAGGGATGTGAAGATTGTTTTCTTTGGTACACCCGCCTTTTCTGTTCCCTTCCTGACGGAGCTTATTCGTGATCCAGAAATCGAAGTTGTTGGTGTTGTCACACAGCCAGATAAGCCAGCGGGACGTGGTGGAGACGTCACCCCTTCTCCTATCAAAATTCTCGCGCAGGACGCCGTGATTCCCGTTTTTCAACCAACCTCACTCAAAACAGATCAGCACATCCGCAAGATCTTACACGATTTGGGTGCCGATTTTTTTGTGGTCGTAGCGTACGGCAAAATTATTCCTAAGGTCATTCTCGAGATCCCGAAGCTTGGCTGTATCAATGTCCATCCTTCCCTGCTCCCGCGCCACCGCGGGCCGTCCCCCATGCAGTGGGCGATCACGCAAGGTGATACGACAACGGGTGTGACCATCATGCTGCTTGACGAAGGAATGGACACAGGACCACTACTTGCCAGTGAACTTCTCGCCATTGATGCGGAAGAAACGTACGAGACACTTGTGAAGAAAGTGCACGAAGTTGGGCCACGACTTCTTGATGAGACTCTCAAACGGTTCGCGGCCGGCGAAATTATTCCGCTCAAACAAGATGAGAGCAAGGCGACGATCACTCGACTTCTGGAGAAAGAAGACGGCCACGTGGACTGGTCGCAAACCATGGCGCAGATTGATCAAAAGTACCGCGCCTATCACGAGTGGCCAGGGACGTGGATGTGCTGGGAGCGCAAGAAGGGTGTGTGCATGCGCCTCAAGATCAACAACCTTCGACCAATCGAGTTTCGCGCCGACGTCCCCCGAGGGATGGTCACGATCAAAGACGGACGTTTGTTCGTCGACTGCGCCGACGGCACACTCGAGATCCTCGAAATCCAACCTGAAGGCAAACCAAAAATGAAAGCCAGCGCCCTCATTCAAGGGTATTCAGATATCGACGGGGCACTCATGAGTTAACGTTTGCTTGTAACAACAGCTACCGGTCGGCTCACAGAAATAATTTCCTCCAAGAACACAGCGCCGTGAGACTCGGCTTGTTTTTTGTTCGGCAAGAACGGAATCAAAAAGAGGAGATATCCCAAACCAATGGGGTGGTTGAGATAGGGCGAGAAAAAGTGGGTTCCGTAGATAAAGACGATCCCGGTTACCAGGGCTAGCCCAATCCAGGCCTGTTCAGTAGAGCGGTAGGCCCAGAGACGTTTTATGAGCTCGTAGGCGGCGTAGAGAAAGGCGAGAGGTCCCAGAATTCCCATCTTTATCCAAAGCTCAAACCATCCCCATTCCATGGAAGTTGTAGACCAGGTTCCATTTGGGTTGATCGCCCGGATGCGAGGGTCATCCGTTTCAAACGTCACCGCTTTTCCAAAGCCATGGCCGACGAGCGGGCTCTCAAAAATGGTGTTGAGCATTGGAGTCAGCAGTTTCCACCGACTCGAGATTCCCGCATCCCCTGTTTCCGTGGTTCGGTCCTTCAAGGAATCGACAAGTGATCCACTGGCGAGACTCGGATCTGGAATGGGAAATAAAGCAACGACAAATAGAAAGGTAACACCCATGACGGCCGTTAAGAAAGACCAGCCGACAAAACGCAATGTTCCGATGAACTTCGGTTTTGTTGTTCGGTAAAGCATAAACAGAAGGAAGCCAAGCGCCGGCATGAGTCCCACCCAGAAACTGCGTGAGAGGGCCAACAATACAACAGCAACAACAACGGCTCCAAGTCCTATCAGCCATCGCCGTTTCTCGCCGGTGAGTGTGAGTGCAAGCACAAACCAACCAAAGATCGCTGTGAACATTTGAGACTGGATGAAGACGCGATACACGCCATCGCCGACGTCCGTGACTTCAGCGACGCGCAAATCTCGTACAAGTTCGTAAACCGGCGTAAGAAGAGCAACCCAAAAGTGGGTGAAAATATACAGAATCGTAAACGAGATAGCAGCGGCCCAAATCGCTCCGGCGGCGAACATCTGAAGAAAGTCGTGGCGATGTTTGTGACCCCAGGTGACGGAGAAAATCGGGAGAAGATATAAGAGATATAAGTAGGCGTTCCCGTCTTTAAAGACAGAGACCGGATCTCGCGAGAGCACACCAATAATGAATCCAAGAGCGGCCGCGAGGACAATAAAGAGAAAAATTTGTGCCCGTCCGTCTGTGAGTTCTGGACGATATCGTTGCGCCAAGAATCCAATTCCCCACCCCACCATGACTCCGACAAATATCGCCATGCGCATGGAGACCGGAAATCCTGCAACATCCGCGAGGAGAAGCGCCCCGTGAGGGTTGGAAAAAAGCTCGATGAAGACGAGATAGAGCGTGTAGTCAAGCTTCTTGAAGGCAAGTACCGCGCTCAGTGCGGCAACGATTCCCAAGAGGATCAGCGAGGTTCCTGTGTAGTATCCAACCACGCCGATCCCGTAAAGAGCGACCATGCAGGCAAGAGCATACCAAAAGGTGCGAGAGAAAAATTGGCTCATAGCAAATGCTTTTTTACGATCACCTCGTGAGCAGTTTTGTAACGACGAATGGTTTGTGGTAACCAACCAATAAGACTCCACGGCAATCGGTAGACGAACTTTGGGAGCCAACGTGAGTACGACGGCCGGTCGGACTCAACGAGTACCTGATAGAGTGGCGCGTCAACAAACACGCCCACCTTCCCCTGCGCACTCATGGTAAGCCACAAATCCCAGTCTTGAAAACGTTTGAGGGATTCATCAAAGCCCGGAAAGTCTTCACGACGGATAAGGGCGGTCGTATGAATGTAGTTCTGCGATCGAAGCGCGTCGGGACTGAAAGGCCGACCCTGGAAGAGTCGTCGTCCCCACCAAAAGCTTGAGTAGACCCAGGCCGCCTCAGGGTGGCTGATGAGTGTCTTTTCAAGCTTCTCGAGCATACGCGTGTGCGCAACAACGTCTGCATCCCAAAAAATAACGAACTCACCAGATGTTTTTTCAGAGCCACGATTGCGAGCACGAGGGGCGCCTAGGTTGTCCTGATAGAGATACTTGATACGATCTCGATACGGGGCGAGAACCTCGACGGTTGCATCTGTTGACCCGTCGTCAACGACGATAACCTCGTCAGGCTGGCGTGTCTGAGCAAAGAGCGAATCAAGCGCGCGAGCAAGCGTGGCAGCATGTTGGTATGTTGGGATGACCACCGAAATCCTCATAGGTACGGGTCGAGTTTTGACATCTGTATCTGACACGTAAATGTCTTGGCGTGCTCACGAGCTTGGGCTGCGAGTCCGGAGCTAAGCTCCGGACTTTTCGCTAACGTGAGAATCGCACCGGCGAGTAACCGTTCGTCCTGTGACTCGAGCAACAAACCCGTCTGCTGGTCGATCACCGCCTCGTCGACTCCTTCAACCCTTGTCGCGATCGACGGAAGTCCTGCAGCTGCGGCCTCGATGTACACAAGTCCGAAGCCTTCTTTATCGATCGAATCCTGCGAGACAGGCATCACAAACACATCTGACTCTTGATACAGACGCTGACGTTCTTCGTCTGAAACTTTGCCATGAAACATGACATGACTGCTGAGTCCTAGCGTGTCAACCATCGATCGTAAACTCGCTTCCATCGGCCCCTCGCCGACAATGTGGTACACGAATTCGCCGAGCTCGCCTGTTCCACGAAGATGCGCTAGCGCGTTGAGAACATGCGTGTGACCTTTGCGCTCAACGAGACGAGAAACGGTAAGAAGGGAAAAGGGGTGAACAGGAGAATGAGGTGAAAAAGGTGGAAAAGAAGAGGAAAAAAGACATGGGTACACGACAAGAACTTCCTTGATTCCAAAATCTCGAACAAGCTCTCGAGCGAGCGCTTGTGAGTTTGCGACGACCAGGCGTGCCCCTTGTAGAACCCTTGTCGCGAGCCGACGCTTACGATGTGAGGACGCAAGACGAACATCCATGCCGTGTACGAAAACAATATAAGGCGTTCCTGTCAGCTTTTTCGCGATGAAGGCGGCCGATCCAATCGGCAGAACATGACTGGTGAGAACAAGGTCGTAACGAGTGCGGTACGTCCAAAGATACTGAACCGTCTTCAACCAGCGAGGCCACACAAACCGACTGAGCAGGGGCGCTCGATAAATAGGGTATCCCGTGTTTGGATCAAACGAATTCCACGCTGGATGCGGATCTGCAAGCACCTCAATCCGATCCTTCAGGTGCTCGGCAACGGTTTGAAGATAACGTGCCACGCCGCCCTCATTTGGAGGAAAGTCCGGAGTAATGAGAAGGATCTTCTTTTCGCTCATACGCGCTTGAAATAGTGAAGATCGGTACGTTTAATGGATCCCGTTACGAGCAACCCGGCAAGATACACGATTCCACCAATCAACACGACAGGAATCCATCCCGTGATTGGTTTGAGAGCCGTGACAACGACCAGCATAACCACGCCCACAGCATAGATGGGCAGGATCGTCCGCAGCAGCTGATTGAAAGAAAAAGATGGAATGACGCTTGGAATGTAGAATAGTCCTGCAAGGAACATGAAGACGAAGCTTGTGAGCGCGGCGTACGCGGCTCCAAGAATTCCGACGTACGGAATGAGGATCGCATTGAGGACAATATTGATAACCATCGTAACCCCCATGATGGCGGTTTTCGTTGCTTGTTTTCCACAGGCATTCAGGAGCGCTCCGATCGGGAAATCAAGAAAAATCGGAATGAGCACAAAAATCAACGTCTGCAGGACAATGGTCGCCTGCGCATAGCCTTCCCCTGCCAACAGGACTGCTTCCGCCGCAATCGCAGAGAGTCCAAAGACAATCGGAGCAGAAAGAAGCGCCATGTACCACATACTCCTCAAGAGGATTCGTTCCAAACTGGCGTGATCCTTTCCTGCCACAGCACTCATGCCAGGAAAAAGTGCCGCGACAAACGCCAGTGGAAAAAATTGAAACGCGTAGGTAAATTTATACGCAATCGCATACAGACCAACAGCCGTGGTGTCGAGAATTTTGGAGATAAAAATCGAATCCACATACGAATAGACTTTTACAAAGATGGCTGCCAAGGCAAACGGAAAGGCCATCTGGAGAATCAACCGTGCTTCCTGGCTTGACCAACTCGGGATGAGTGTTGACCAACCCAACCGTGCCGCAACGCGGGAGGAAGCAACCACAAGATTGATGAAACTTCCTGCCATAAGGGCAAGCATCAGGAGTGGAAGCGAGGGAGCAAAAAAAAGCACAAGGCCACCAACGATGGCGGTTGTAAACATACCAAAAAAAATACCAATGGCCTCATACTGGAGCACTTGGAAGCCTCGTAATACGCCGTAAAAAAAAACTTGTAGGGCGTCGAGCACCAACACGACGCATGCCATTGCAATCAACATCTGAACGCTCGACGCATATCCAAGTAACCACCCTGTGAGAAGCGAACCCGCCACCGCCAAGGTCATCAGTGGAAGTTTAAGGGCAAGAGCATGTGAGATAAGTGGCTTGGCTTGCGTGGAATCCTTTGCAATTTCTCGGATGGTCACGGACGTGATTCCGAATTCTGCGACGACCGAGTAGATGGTGGTGATGGAAAGAGCAAGGAAGTATTGACCGGTCATGTCCGGCATCATCACTCGAGCAAGAAACAAAAAATAGACAAACGCGATGATTTTTTGTCCAACAGAAGCAATGGTTAAATAGAGGGCATTTTCCGCAACTCGTTGCGTCACATGAGGATTAGTTTAATGCAAAAGAACCCTGAAGGAAAGGAAGAAGAAAAGCAGCTCTGGCGACTCGCTACGTTAAAGTCAAAACCACCCTGATCGACCTCGACCTATCGAGGAAAATCAAGGTGGTTCTTTGATTGGTTAACGCTTGGACCATTGTGGAGATCGACGAGCGGATTTGTGTCCGAACTTCTTTCTCTCCTTCACGCGGGCATCCCGACTGAGAAATCCCGCTTTCTTCAATGTACTACGAAATTCTGGGTTAAAGTCGACAAGGGCTCGTGCGATTCCCAAACGAATTCCATCCGCTTGTCCATGAATTCCTCCTCCTGTCACACGCACCGTGATATCAAAGACATTTTCCATTCCCGTCTCTTTCAAAGGGGAGATGACTGTTTGCTGCATGGTTTCGAGAGGTAAGTATTCCGTCAACTCGTGATCGTTGATTTTTATGGTTCCTGACCCACCGTGATGAAGACGCACGCGAGCGACGGCTTCTTTGCGTCGGCCAATGGCTTCGATGTATGTTGTTTCGCTCATATCAGCTAGTTGGTTACCCTTAGTCGCTTAAGACGCTGTGTGCGATGCGTATTCTTTGGGAGCATGCGTGAAACCGCTCGTCGCAAGACGTCCGCTGGATCCTCAGCCCACACGGTGCTGAGCTTTTTTTGACGCAAACCAGCCGCATAGGTCGTGTGATGGCTGTAGACATTCTGGGCTAGTTTCTTCCCTGTAATAACCATTTTTGACGCATTCATCACTTGCACATGATCGCCGTCGTCCATGTGAGGTGTGAAACTTGGTTTATGCTTTCCAATCAAAATCTGAGTGACCTCGGTGGCCAGTCGTCCCGGCGCCTTACCCGCCGCATCAATCGTGTGAATTTCGTGAGACATACATGAGGTTATACCAGTTCAATCTGTACCATTTCGGCTCCATCGTTCTTCCGAGGAGCAAGTTTAATAATACGCGTATAGCCTCCTGCGCGGTTCTGGTAGCGAGGCCCAAGAACTTCAAAAATTTTCTTGACGGGATGTTCGGTGAAGAAAAAGCCAATCAACTTACGGCGTGAGGCAAGCGTTGGTGTTTTTCCTGAAGTGATAGCCTTTTCAACGAATGGTTTTACGGCTTTGGCTTTTGCTTCTGTTGTTGTGACCTTTTCGTACAAAATCACGCTCGCGGCGAGATTTCGAAGCAAGGCCTCACGAGGGGCTTTTTCACGTCCGAGAATGACTCCTTTTTTTCGATGACGCATACGAATGGATCCTTAATTACATCTCTTGACTAGTCTGTTCAAATGCCTGTTCCTGCGACGCCGATGCCTCTTGATTCGTCAAAATTGAGAAGTAGCCAATCAAAATCCGTGCGGATTCCTCGACGGCCTCTTTTGGCGAAATCGTGCCATCGGTTTCGATATTCATGATGAGCTTATCGTAGTTGGTAATCTCTCCAACACGCGTATTTTCCACACGATACCCCACATTGCGAACAGGAGAAAACAGAGCGTCGATAGCGATCGTGCCGATATCCCGAGGCACGTCTCCACTTCGATCCTCACTTGTCGTGTATCCGCGACCACGCCTGACCGTCAACTCCATTTCAAACTTCGCCGTATCCTCCGTAACAGTAGCAATCACGAGTTCTGGATTCATGACTTCAACATCCGCATTTTTAGCGATATCTCCCGCCGTCACCGTTTTAGATCCAGAGACACTCAGTGTCAAAACAACAGGCTCATCGGAAAAACATTTCAAACGGATCAATTTTGTATTCAAAATAATCTCGAGAGCGTCTTCCTTCACTCCTTTCACGGCTTGAAATTCGTGATGGACGCCTTTAATTTTCACAGCCGTCACGGCCGCTCCAGGGAGAGATGAAAGGAGCACGCGTCGAAGTGCGTTCCCGAGCGTTGTACCATATCCATGGAAACAAGGCTCAACGGTAAGCACGCCCTCGTTTGGGCGGCTCCCTTCGACATATTGGATACGTGATGGAAGAAGAATGTTCTCCATACGGAAAAAATAATTATCGTGAGTAAAACTCAACGATGAGCGTTGGATCAAAATCTTGTTTGAGATCCTCCCCTTCTGGAAGCGAGGTCACTTTTCCTGTCACGGCCTTTTCATCTCGAGCAATCCACGAAGGAAGCGTACTCTGGCTCATGGATTCAGGAATAGTTTTTACGATCCCCTTCTCCACTTTGGATGGTTTTATAGAAATCTGGTCACCTATAGAAACGCTAAACGAAGGGATATCAACTCGTTGCCCATTCACTTGAATGAAACCATGTCCAACCATCTGTCGAGCCTGTCGACGCGTTTTTGTCCAGCCCAATCTATAAATCACATTATCAAGACGCTGTTCCAATAAACGCACGAGAAGCTCGGCAGTATTTTCTCCTGAACGGCTTGCTTTATCGAAGTAATTTGAAAACTGCCGCTCAAGTACGCCATAGATGGCCTTGGCTTTTTGTTTTTCCTTCAACTGTTCGCCGTAGGAAGAGAGACGTGATCGTCCAACAGCCTGCTTGGGTCCGTGCACTCCAGGAGGATAAGCCCGACGTCGGACGTATTTTTCCTTCCCAAGGATAATACCAAGGCGTCGGGAACGTTTTACAGTAGGGATTCGCTTCGTAGCCATAACTCTTAGACGCGTCGTGGTTTTGACTGCCGACATCCGTTGTGTGGAAGTGGAGTCATATCTTTAATAGAAAGCACTTGGAAGCCGTTTGCATTGAGCGCACGAAGGGCGGAGTCTCGTCCCGTGCCTACACCACTCACGAACACATTCACCTCTCGCAGTCCGGTTTCCTTTACACGATCCGTGGCCGTCTTTACCACAATGCTTGCGGCGTAGGGTGTGGATTTCTTTGGACCCTTAAATCCACAGTTTCCAGCACTTGACCAACCTAATGTGTTGCCGTTGAGATCCGTGAGTGTGACGATCGTGTTATTAAATGTCGCTTGGATATAGGCGCATCCTTGCGAAACCTGTCGGATAACCTTCTTTTTTGATCTGGATTTTGTAGGAGTCTGTACAGCCATAGTCGAAGGTTAGGTCTTGGTAAGGGTGCGTCGTCCGCTTCCCATTGTCTTACGAGCGTTTCCGCGAACTGTTCGTGAATTGGACTTTGTCCGCTGACCACGTACCGGAAGACTCTTGGCGTGTCGAGTACCTCGGTATGATCCGATTTCCTTCAACCGCTTAATGTTGGAAAGTTTGTCGCGACGCAGATCCCCTTCCAATCGGAAATTCTTTTCAAGAAGTGTGCGGACGCTGTTCACTTGGTCATCCGTGAGGTCCTTCGTACGAATATCCTCGGTTACCCCTGCTTGGGTAAGAATCTTCTTGGATGTCGAAAGACCGACGCCATACACATACGTGAGGGCGATCACGATTCGTTTGTCATTGGGGATGGTAACTCCTGCGATACGTGCCATAGGCTAACCTTGTCGTTGTTTATGACGGGGATTCTTACAAATAACAACTACCCGACCTTCTCGTCGGAGAACTTTACAGTCTCGGCAGATTTTTTTTGCTGAAGATCGCACTTTCATAATCGGTCGCTGAATCAGAAACGTCATCGATCCTTCGATGACGTCCGGTTAAAACCGGTAGACGACACGGCCTTTTGTAAGGTCGTACGGACTTATTTCCACCTTCACTTCGTCTCCAGGGAGAATTCTGATACGAAACTTCCGCATCTTTCCCGAGAGGTGCCCCGTGATGAACTGTCCGTTTTCTAATTTGATTTTGAAGTTCGCGGCTGGCAGAAGCTCTTCTACCGTGCCCCGCATCTCAATGAAATCTTTTGACGCATTTGCCATAAGAAATAGCGACCGCATTCTAGCACCTGCGCGTAAAAACAGCAAGAAATCAATAAGTTTTAAGGCGCCGGTATTGTACTGATGAGCGAGATTACTGTCAAGAATCCGTAGTGGATAGCTTTTTTACTCTAAAATCGCTTTAATTCTTCGTATTCCACTTGCAACCGCTTCTTCCTTCATGATCTTAAAACGACCCAGAAGTCCTGTATGTTCTACATGCGGACCGCCGCAGACTTCCTTGCTGTAGTACTCACCGGTCGCTTGATCGCCAATAAAATAGACTTTTATCGCATCACCGAGCGTTGCGTACTTGTCCTCAAAAAGTCCAATAGCTCCCCGAGCCTTTGCTTCTTCAAGCGTCAGCATCTGAAAATGCACGGGGAGGTCTTTCTTGATATTTTCGTTCACGAGGTTTTCCGTCGCTTGAATCTGTTCCGGCGTCATTTTTTCTGGATGCGAAAAATCAAATCGAAGGCGTTCAGGAGTGATATTGGATCCCCTTTGCTCCACCTGCTGACCCAGCACAGTTCGCAACGCCTGATGCAGCATGTGTGTGGCTGTGTGGAGTTTCACGGTTGCCTCCGATGTATCGGCAAGTCCGCCAGCAAACTTTTGCTCTGATCCAACGCGAGAGAGATCTTGGTGCTTTTTAAACTCCGCCTCAAATGAGGCATGATTAATCTCCTGTCCGTACTCCCGAGCGATTTCCTCGGTAAGTTCCAATGGGAATCCATAGGTCTGATACAGATCAAAAGCATCCACTCCTGAAATACTCTTGTTTCTTTCCCAAAGTTTTAAGACTTCACGCTCACCTTTTTCAAGGGACCTATTGAATCGCTCCTGCTCTTTTTTGATTTCCTCAAGAATCTTCGTCCTTTGTTGACTGAGAGAAGGATACGCTTCACGAAGTGTTTCTATCGCTGATTCAGCTATCGTGACGAAAAAAGTTGGATCGCCCGCTACCTGTTTATACGTTCGAATAGCTCTGCGCAGAAGCCGACGCACCACATACCCCTGGTCTTTATTGGAAGGAACCATCCCATCGGCAATAATCATGACAGCCGCCCGAAGATGATCCACGATAATACGGGCATAACGCGAGTTCGCCATGGCACTTGAATGAAGGTGGAGGGTTTGAAAAATAGGTTGAAACAACTCTGTCTCAAATATACTTTGTTTCCCGTTGAGCACAGCCAACGTACGTTCAAGTCCCATGCCTGTATCTACGTTTGGTTGTTCTAATTTTTCAAATGTTCCATCTTCTCGTTTGTTGTACTGCATGAAAACATCATTCCAAATTTCAACCCAACGTCGATCTTTTGGATCAAACATCGCAGGAGCAGGCTCATCGGCCACCCAGTAAAACATTTCTGTATCCGGTCCACAGGGTCCTGTTTGTCCAGCTGGTCCCCACCAATTATCTTTTTTCCCGAGTTTGGCAATCCGTTTCTCGGAAATACCACGATCTAGCCACAAGCGGTATGCCTCCTCGTCAAATGGGGCGTCCTCGTCGCCAGCAAAAACAGAAACAGCAAGCCGATCCGGAGGAATGCCAAGCTCTTTTGTGAGAAACGTATAGCTCCACTCAATCGCCTCTTTCTTGAAATAGTCCTGGAGCGACCAGTTTCCCAACATCTCGAAAAACGTAAGATGCGTATCATCTCCAACCTCATCGATATCCCCTGTGCGAACACATTTTTGAACGCTTGTAAGTCGTCGACCTTGAGGATGTGGTTCACCCAGCAAGTAAGGCACGAGTGGATGCATCCCAGCCGTTGTAAACAACACCGTAGGATCGTTTTCCGGGATGAGCGATGCGGATGAGATTCTTTTATGACGATGCGATTCAAAAAAAGAAAGGTATTTTTCTCGAAGTTCCTGGGCTGTCATCATAATGCCACCACTCTAACATCTCGCGTTACGCGCTTCAATGAGCGTCTGTCACAATCTCTTGTGGGCGTGACTGGCGCAAGGTGCTGCGTTTCAAGCTTTCGATAAGTCGCTTTTGCTCTTTCACACGCAGCAACGAGGCACTACCGACATAGACGATCAAACCACACCCACCAGCCAGAGCTGCCTGCAAAAAGACGCCGAAAAAACTATCAAGTGAGAGGAATGAAAGGACGAATGGTTTTGCCAGCTGCATCACCAGCCCAGAGACCATACCGGCAACGCTCAACTTGAATACGAGCGTCAGGATCGTAGATTCTTTCAGCGTTCCAAGTTTCTGACGCAAAAACATCCACAACAAGAGGGTATTCACGCACGAAGCGATCGAATACGCGATTGCCAGGGCAATAACCCCGAACGCGTCTTTCAAGAGCCATGCGCTCAACAGTCCAACAAGAGCGGAAACAAGAGCGATGATAAGCGGTGAGATCGTGTCGTGCAGAGCATAAAACGCCCGCGCAAGAACAAAGACGAGAGACTGGGGAATAAACGTAAGCGCAAAAAACGCAAGCGTGTCGGCGGTCGCAATGGTTGCCGTCCAATCAAATACACCTGCTCCGACAACCACACGAACGATCTGGGCTCGAAAGAGTAAAAAAATGAGCGTCATGGGCACGAGTAAGTACAACAATTGACGTATCGTGCTCACGAGGGTATCGATCATTCCCTGTGTGTCCTTTCGTCCCGCCATCTCCGATAAGGTCGGGTATACCGCGATGGCGAACGAGACACCAATGATCCCCACGGGGAAAAACTCAATGTTGTAAGCAAATTGAAACACCGTCAGTGATCCCGCCACAAATGTGGAGGCAATCACTGTAAGCAGAAAAAGCATAAGCTGGCTGATAGCGAGTCCGACGGTTCGTGGTCCCATGAGTCGGATCATTTCCTGGATGTCCTTGGCATGGGGATTCCAAGTCCATCGATACCGATATCCACTCTCCCAAACTCCGATGATCTGTACGACGAGGTGGAGGAATGCGCCCAGAACAACTCCCCACGCAAGTCCAATGGGTCCAAGGAAATCAACCAACCAAAACGCGCCCACGATGATGCCCACGTTGTAAAAGATCGGGGCGATCGAGTAAAGAAAAAATTTTTTCAAACTCTGGAGAACCGATCCGTAGATCATGGAGGCGGCCAAAAAAATCTGGGCGAGGAACATCACTTGCATGAACTGGGCAACGCGAAATTGTTTCACTTCGGAAAATCCAGGAGCCACGATGTCCGCCAAAGAGGGAGCAAACAAAATCAGCAAGACGGAAATCAGAATCACCGTTCCTCCAATGAGGTGGAGTGCATTATTGGTCAACTCCCACGCACGGGACTTCCCTAACACCGACTGAAAGTGAGAGAGAAAGAGCGGAATGAAGCTTGCCGAAAGCGCGCCAACCACGATAAGGGTGAACAGAAGGTCGGGAATTTTAAACGCCGCGTAATAGATATCCAAGGTGTCTCCAGCTCCGAATGTGCCCGCCAAGATTCTATCTCTCGCAAACCCAACAAGACGACTGACAAACGAAAATACCCCGACAACCGTGGCCGCTCCGATAATCGTTTTGGACTCTTTTTGAAAAAATTTGAACATGCTACCTTCGCTTCCTTCCCAAACGGATAAAAAACGCCATGGCCCCTACCAGCAGAACCGACAAAAATCCCACCAGCACGAGCACAAATCGATTCTTGAACGAAAAAAACGGGACGAAAATCTCTGTTGTTTCCGTTTCCACGACACCACCCGCGTCTGTCATGGTTAACGCAACCAAAAATGATCCAGACCTCGTATAGACGTGCTGAATGGACGGCTTTGATGACGTCACGCCATCCCCAAAGTCCCAAATGTACACAGCCTGAGCGTCAACCTGACTTAGGACACGAAAAGTGAACGTATTCCAGTCGTCTTGTGTATAGCCAAAAACAGCATTGGGGGAAACGGTTAGAGCTTCTTGTTGAACAGAGACCGACGAATCGGCGACCACATCCTCTTCGCTCAAGGATGGCTCCGTCTCGCTCTGAGATG
This sequence comes from uncultured Gammaproteobacteria bacterium, assembly GCA_964513275.1. Lineage (GTDB taxonomy): Bacteria > Patescibacteriota > Patescibacteriia > UBA9934 > GWF2-40-263 > UBA12478. The sequence continues at coordinate 16,206 of CAZELN010000010.1, read as the reverse complement.
CCGCAACGGTTTCTTTGATGGCTCTGGCAACTTCATCGACAACCTTCTGAAACGCATTCGTATCTGACGACAAGACGGTGTCAGGAACCTCACGGGATTCCGTATCCTGCGAAACAGTCGTCTGTTCCGGATCGGTTGGATAGGCATCATCTACGTCGGTAACGCCATCGTTGTCGGAATCAGAAACGACAGGATTGCTCCCCAGCTCAACCTCCACGTCGTCAGACAACCGATCGTTGTCATCGTCGCTATCGCATGCATCTCCTTCCCCATCCCCATCGCTATCCGTCTGCAACTGGTTGGAAGAATCGTCACAATTATCCTCATCATCTTTCACACCGTCGCGATCCTCATCCTCGACCGGCTCAAACGTCGATGTGAGGGTTGAGTCGTTTTCTGAATGGAGGTCAGATGGATTCGTCCCTCGAATAATGGCAAGGATGTTGAATGTCCCTTCTGGGACAACAAAATCGATATACACCTCCTCAGGACTTCCTCCCGCTGGCAGCGAAATGACTAACGAATCGTCCAACAGTGTTGCTCCTTGGTAAAAACTGACGTAGCCGGAGACGTCTTCGTCGCCAATGTTATACACCTTTGCGTAAATCCGAATCTGATCGCCCACGATCAATTCTTCCTGCGAAAACCGAATATCTTCCGCGTGGATTGAGAGGTCTGCTTCCGCTTGTGCCAAAAGCGGAAGCAGAAACAGCGCGAACATGAACAGGAGTTGCTTTTTCATAAGAGAACGAAGTCACCCGTTTGAATCCAAAATGGCGCAGCTTCATCTTTTGTCAGATGGAACGCCGGGGTAAACGTTGGATGGACGCGCACAATCACATGCTTCAAAATCGTTTCTTCTCGGCCTTTGAGGCGAACCGACACGGTTGCCTGATGAGACAAACCATGAGACTGGGCTATGTCTGGAGGCACATGGAGATGACGCATAGGGACGATGACATGTACTGCCACCGGTCGTTCACCATACGTCGTTTTCAAGACTACGGTTGGACATCGATCCGTGTCACCAGAGAGCCGCAACGGCGCCTCCACGCCCACCGCAAACGCGTCGCTGGCAGACAATTCCACTTGACTGTGAGTCCGCGATGGCCCGATCACACAGACATCGTCAAATGACCCATGTGGGCCGTGAATACTCACTCGCTCTTGGGCGATAAACTGTCCCCGCTGTTCAAGAGGCTTGTCAATCGTTAAACCCGCTTCTCCAAATAAAACCTCCAGGTCTTCTCTTGAGAGATGGACGTGACGATGCTGGAGAAAGACGGGAAAATCCATACATTATAAACGGTTTCGTTCGTGGTGTTTTTGTGGAGCGTGACCAAATGTGTAATGGAATCGGTTGTGACGAATGGGACCCAAAAAGGCCAGATGCAACTCGGCGAGCATATACTTGATCGCGATCTTCATCCGGCCGTCGCGGTCAAGACGACGGATGGAAACGGGAATTTTTGTGGACTTCAACAGTCCAAATGTCCCGACCAAGTTTGCCCGTCTCGCGTAATCATGATCCTCACAAAATGTCACTTGTTCATCAAAGCCTCCAATCTTTTCATGAAGATCTCGACGCACCAGCAGGCAAAATCCCGGCGCATGGGGATACAACGACCCCCAGGCGCGAGCATAGGTGTTGTACGCCTTGTGCAGAAAATGATCGATGAACTGATCCGACAATGGAAAGACATCGCAGGTCGCGAGATCCAGGCGTCGCTCCAACATTTCCCCTACGGCCTTTTCCAAAAACTCCGGATCGCGCAACTCGACATCGGCATCGAGAAATAAAATGAAATCTGTCTTAGCCTCGCGTGCCCCAGCATTGCGTCCAAATGAAATGAGGCCTCCCTCTACCACCTTGGATCCAAACGATCGAGCCATCTCTCGCGTCGCATCCGTGGAATGCGCGTCTGCCACAATAACCTCAGACGGTTGGAGGGTCTGTTTGTGTATGGACTCCAAGAGTTTCGGGAGATAGTCTTCCTCGTTCTTTGTGGGAATCACAATCGTCAACATGGATCTATTTTATCGCGAGCAACGCGTAAGGGCAAACAACGCGAACGGAGATGATGCGCGATAATGATCAAGTCTTGATTTTATCAAGATAAACACGTAGTCTTGCGTCGATATGTCAAGTCACTGTCCTCATAAGGATGTGTGTGGTTCCTGCTCGTGGTCACATATTCCCTATGAAAAACAACTCAAACAAAAACTCTCCGACATTAACGGTTCGTTTGGGCTGAAAAAGCTTCCACCGTGGTGTGAGACTTTTCTCCCATCTCCCATAACCGAACATTACCGCAACCGCATGGACTTCGTGATCGACTTTGAAGGACGTGTCGGGATGCGTGAGAAAGGCAAGTGGTGGAGGGTGGTGGATGGAAACAGTTGCTTCCTTGCGGACAAACAGATTGACGCGTTGTTCGTGAAGGTTCGCGAGTGGGTAAAACAGAACGGTTTGTCCTTCTACGACCGAAAGGCTCATACAGGACTGTTACGTTACGCCGTCATTCGATCGACGACGCTGGGGCAGACGATGGTGAATCTTGTAACAAGTAGCCCTCGTCATTGCGAGGAGCAACGCGACGAAGCAAACCAGAAGATTGCCGCGCTCGCTTCGCTCACTCGCAATGACGAGCGTTCCACATTCATCTGGTCCCAAAACTCAACGATCACAGACGTAAGCTTCGGTGACAAACTTGAAACGATCTCGGGTTCTGGATACATCGAGGAGGAAATTCTGGGACATCGATATCGCATCAGTCCAAACGCGTTTTTCCAAACCAACCCACATGGAGCCTCCAACCTCCTCCAAACCGTCGAGGAGTTTTGTGGAGACCTGTCTAGCAAGACGTTGCTTGATCTTTACTGTGGTTCCGGATTCTTCTCAGTGGCTCTCGCACGCAAGGCATCACGCACGGTCGGCCTCGAGATGGTCAACGAAGCGATCGTCGATGCACGCGTAAACGCCCAGATCAACAACGTGAAAGTCACCTACCACGACGCAAAAGCGGAAGAATACGACTGGGCACAATTTGGCGCAGATGTAGTCATCCTCGATCCTCCACGCAGTGGCATGCACGACAAGACCCTCGCGGACATCCTGAAAAATCCGCCCAAAGAAATCGTCTACATCTCATGCAACTACAAGAACTTCGCTCGTGAAATGGTAGAATTACACAAACACTACCGAGTCGATGCCATGCGGGCGATCGATTTATTCCCCCACACCCCACACGTGGAGCTTGTGACAAAACTCACTCGCATCTAACTATGCCAAAATCCGGATTCGTCGTCATGATCGGCCGCTCCAACGTGGGTAAGTCCACGCTCATGAACTCCATTGTGGGTTCGAAGATCGCCATCACGACCCCCAAACCTCAAACCACTCGATTGCCTATTCAGGGCATTATCACTCGCCCAGAAGGCCAGATTGTTTTTGTCGACACCCCAGGAATTCTTCGTGGGGCGAAGGACCCGCTCTCAAAACGTCTTGCCCAAGCCGTTGGTTCGTCTCTCCAGGATATCGATGCGGTGGCCTACATTGTAGATCCCACGCGAGAAATCGGCCAAGAGGAACGCGAGGTCATGCGCATGATCGAGAGCCTCGACAAGCCCAAAGTTCTCGTCATCAACAAGATCGACTTGCGTGCCAAACCGTATCTTGATTTCTATCGAGACCTTTCCGAAAACTATACAAAAACCATAGAGGTCTCTGCGCTGCGAGGAACCCATATCGACAAGCTTGTCGAGACACTCTTTGAACTGTTGCCCGAGGGACAGTTCTACTATCCTGAATACCAACTCACGGACATGCCAAATAAAATCTGGCTGGCTGAGCTTATTCGAGAAAAGCTTTTTCTGAGACTTCGGCAGGAGGTACCCTACTCGACACACGTCGAGGTAACAGATGTTGAGGAACGTGAGAATGGAATGATGTACATTGCCGGAACCATTTTCACCACGGACGACCGCTACAAGAGCATGATCATCGGACAAGGCGGACGAGGCATCCGCGAGATCGGACAGTCCACACGAAAAGAACTTGAAGGGGTCATGGGATCGAAAGTCTTTCTTGATCTCACGGTTGAGGTTGATCCGCACTGGATGATGAAATTTGCGTAACCTCGTATCCGCCGAACCCTTCAGAGATTCCATCCTTGCTCAACAGTTCGAGATTTCCCTGCGACAGCGGTGTGAGTTGGATCTCGAGAATAAGTGGATTGTCTGGATTGGCGAGAATCTTGTAACTCGCAAACGCGTTGTATGCTTCCACGACTCGCACGCTCGTCTTGACTCCATCAACCAGCAACGTGTACTCACCCCACTGCGGGTCTGCTTCCAAGGCCAGAAGAGAATCTGTTTCTGTATCTTCCGTTTCCGACGTCAGTTCAGAGCCAATCAGCGGTTCAATCAGTCCCGCAACCCCGTCGACAATTGATTGGAGCTTGCTCGTCGCTTCCTCGACCTGCATGAGTGACTCATCAAACAGTCCAAGGCTTACCTTGGTCGTGCGCGTATTCACAAGTTCATCGTAGTGCGTGCGCGAGAGCCAGATAAGCGAGCTTGTTGAAATTCCTCCCTCTCCCTCTGGCCAGGCCTCAGGGAGCATGAGTGTGTCTGCATCCATCATTGATTCACTCGCGATCGAGCCAGTTACGATCTTCTCTTCATACTGTGCCTCCGGCTTAATAGAAATCTCAACACCCACCGGCGAGGTGGCGTATTGCAGATCGTAAGCAGTACGCGCTTCAATCGATGATTGTGTCTCAACCTGTGTTGCGATCGACCAAGAGAAATTCACGCTCTCCCCTGCTGTCCACGCATTGAGCGTGATCGTTCGTTCTTCCTCCTCACCTCCGAACCAATCCACGACAGATCCTCCAACTCCCAAAATTGTCGGCTGCACGACGATTTCATTTCCCACAGCAAAAAGAAGCGACGCGGCCGCTTCCTCTGGATTCAAACTCGAAACGTCCGTCGCTGCACACCCTGCACCAATAAAGGTCAGGCTCACGAGTGATACGACGAATGCATAGTTCGAGGCCATAGATCTCTATTCTCGTTTTTTGCCGTCGGCCCAGTCACGGACACGAGCCTCGTCCGTAGCTCCGCAAATAAATTGGTTGGTATCCGTGTTGTGGAAGAACGGCACACCGCCGCAACGACCTTCATCCGCCTTTTCCAGTTTTCCTGCATTCTCCTCATTGTGCCAAGTCTCGAATTTATGGATTTCTTTCCCCTCCCCGATAAGCTTATCAACAATGGGCATCATGTGATGACAGTGAGGACATTCCTCCCCGTAGTAAAAGTTGAGCATATACGAACTCTCGTCATTGCGAGGCCGAGGGCCGAAGCAATCTCCTAAATTCTTATGATAGAATTCTAACATGCTCTCTCGAGTTCTCACAGCCGTCTTGTTCACCGCCATCATGGGCCTCTTAGTCGCCCAGCGTTTTTCGCTTCCACCTTCCCTAGACACCCTGATAACGGCAATCTACGAGGAAAGTAACTACCACACAGGCGAGACACTCAAGCGTGGCCAGTCCGTCGTCACTCCAAGCAATGGATATCTGGCCTTCAGGATCGGCGAGGACATCGAGATCTTCATGGCGGCCAATACGGAGGTTGTCCTCGAGCGAATTTACGAGGACGAACTAGTTGTCCATCTCAGTAAAGGGCGTCTCCTCGTTCAGTCCCAAGGTGAGGTTCCACTCAAAGTAAAAACAAACTTTACCCAGAGCCTAGTCCTCCAAGATGTCACTTCCTTTGTCAACTACGACTTCCTCGAGACAGTCCACATCATTCCGATCTCTGGCTCTGTCCAAGTCGCGACCGACTCAGGGGAGAACCTCCTAACACCCATTCCCCTCTCCATTCATGAAACAGAGCCAGTGACTTTCGAGAAGCTCGAGGTGAACCTCGCCGCCGGCGACGCCGCGTTCTATGAGTGGACACGAGCGTTTGACATTAGTCGATGATGCCACCTCCAAGGACTTTTTCGTCCTCATAAAAAACAATGGACTGACCAGGTGTCACGGCGCGTTGAGGAGACTTGAAGGTCACAAGAATTGCTTCGTCGACCCTCGAAAGGCTCGGGACTCCTCGCAATGACGAAATGGATGAGGTAATCGTGCAGGCCTGGAGCTCCTGACGATAACGAATTCGAGCTTTGCACGCGTATGGAACTGTCGGTTTCTCGAACCAGTTGAGATGCGAGGCCGTGAGGTTTGATCTGAAAAGCGCAGGATGATAATTACTTGCTACGATTAATTCGTTCGTCGCTGGTCGTTTCTCAACAACGTAGTACGGCGTTCCACCACCGATACCAAGTCCTTCGCGCTGGCCAAGTGTATAAAACGCCAACCCCTCATGCGTCCCGATCACCTTGCCATCGACGGTCACGACGTTTCCTGGATTCTTTAGAAGCCGTTCTTGCAAGAATGTGCGCATGTCTACTTCACCGACGAAACAAATTCCTGTTGAGTCTTTCTTGTCCGCGACCTCAAGTCCAAGCTCTCGCGCCTTCTCTCGTACTTGGGGCTTCGCCATTTCTCCAATGGGGAACACGACTCGAGAAACGACTTCTGGTTTCATCGCCCAGAGGAAATAACTCTGGTCTTTATTCTTGTCAGTGCCCGCATAGAGCTTTCCGTCGATAGATCGAGTATAATGTCCTGTCGCAACAAAGGCACAGCCCAAACGGTCAGCCTCCTGAACGAATCTATCGAACTTGATGTACTTATTGCACAGGACATCTGGATTTGGGGTGCGTCCTGCCTCAAACTCGCGAAACATATCATCAACCACCGCCTCGCGGTATTCCTTTTCAAAATCAAACGTCACAAACGGAATCCCAAGCTTGGCCGCTACGCGTGTCGCGTCTCTTTGGTCGCGTCGCCAATCACAATTGGACCAATTTTTCATGAACGCTCCGATGACCTCATATCCAGCCTCCAACAACAACGCCGCGGACACGCTTGAGTCCACCCCGCCAGACATGCCAACTAAAACTTTAGGGATACTCCCACCCGCCGGGTCTACACGAGCCCAGCGAATTTGCCAATATCTTCCCGGTGCACAAAGAAGTCCGTAAACTGCAACTTCTCGTTGTATTTCTGCAGGAGGTCCGAGTACTGAAAAATCGGTACGAGGTCATACCCGCTAATCTTCTTCTTTTTAACGAAAATTTTTTGTGTTTTTTCTGGAGCTTCACCAAGAAAGGTCAGTTCCTTTTTGATCGAGTGCGTAAACCATTTGATCCCTGCACCATCGCACAGGGACTTGAGCGTCTCAAGCGTCTGTCGATCTTCTTCTTGTACGACATCATGAAGGCGCAAGATCCGCTTGGCTGTCAGGCGGCGCATGAGGTGCTTCGACCAATAATTTTTCTCATTCCGCGCCGCAGCCAACAGTTGTTCGATTACCGCGCCATCATGGAGCGAGGCATAGGTATACGGATCCGTCGGAATCTTCATGTCGATCTCACCTTGAATAATCGCTTGTTCAAGATAATGGGTGAATCCCATCTTGGTCTTGTGGCAGTAGACCTGGTCGATCATGTGATAGCGGGCAAGGAGCAAATCTTCAAACGCACGGACGCCGTTCTCCGAAATGGTAAACACGAGACGGCCGTTGTGCTCCTCAACTCCCATACTTGAGATGAGCCAGTCGATGTCATACTGCCCGTACGCGACTCCGCAAAAATAACTGTCACGCAAAAGATAATCCATGCGATCGCAATCAACCTCACCGGAAATGAGGCCCTTGAGCACTTTCTGCAAACTTGGGACACGTTCTTCAAGGGCTGCCAGCCAGCTCGAAGCGTTGGCATCGGCGTGAATGAGTGAACAAATGTCCTGTGCCATTTCAGACGGGAGGACTCCCTCGCGTGCGAACGCCTGAATAAGGAGGACACTATAATCCTCATGCACCGCCTGTCGCTCAGCAGGTTCCCTGTGCCATACGGACCAGTCCAATGGAAGCGCACGAAGCTTTGGAAACACAATCTCTGAGGCGTGTGAAAACGGTCCGTGACCGATGTCGTGGAGGAGTCCAGCGATCCTCACGCGCTGACGCATCCCATCGACTTCTTCGTGGGTAAGACGAGAAAAAACATCTGGAGCACTCTCAACGATTCGACCAAAAAGGCGCCCGGCGACATGCATGGCTCCGAGGGCGTGACTGAATCGGTCGTGAACAGCTCCTGGATACACGTACGCTTGGATAAACCCAAGTTGCGAAATAAATCTCAGCCGTTGAAAAAACGGGTGATCAATAATCCCCCGCTCAAATTCATTAAATGTGATCCGTTTATGGACTGGGTCACGTAACTCGTAGTCGCTCATAGTAGTTGAAGCCAGGTACACTTGAAAAAATTACTTGGCTCGGCTTTGCCAGCAAGAATTTTTTCAAGTGTACCTGGCTTCAACTACAGTATCAGGAGAATCGCGATACCGGCAAGCACCCGAAAAACGGCCAACTCGCTAAACGTGTATCGTTTCAAAAACTGAAGGAGAAAACGAACAGTGAGAAACGCACTCACCAGAGCAACGACAAACCCGAGAGCAAGAGGAAGCAGGGCGACCGTTTCTTCACCGCGAGCGACACTCCCAAGCTTTAGGAACCCAGCAGCTGCAATTGTGGGAATAGAAAGAAGAAAAGAAAAGCGAGCGGCCGTCTCTCGAGATAACCCAGAGGCAAGCCCTGCCGTCATGGTAATTCCTGAGCGCGAGGTTCCGGGAATAATCGCGATCGCTTGAGCGAGCCCAATAAAAAGGGCGCGCTTGAGTCCAACATTTTGAGGTCGATCGTTCGTCTTCTTCACACGACGATCCACCATATAAAGGACGGTTCCCCACACAACGAATGACCAGGCCACGATCTCGACAGAACGAAACTCTATTTCGAGTATCTCCTGGAAAAGAAACCCCATGAGGAGTACCGGAATCGTCGCAAGCACGATCCAAACCGCAAGCTTGCGCCAGGCTTTGGACGCTTCGTCGTCAGACGGGACAAGCAGCGACAGCGCCATGGACTTTACTTCAGACCAGAGAACGGCGACGATTGCCACCAATGTCGCCATATGGAGAAAGGCATCAAACGCCTGGCTCTGGACTTCCCACCCGAAGACTTCAGGGACAAGAATCAAAAACCCAGAACTCGAGATTGGCAAAAATTCAGTAATGCCTTGAACTAAACCAAGAATAATCGCCTGTGTGATCGTCATAGTCAGTCGAATCGAATGGTTTGGCCGGTATGCAATGTGCCAGTGAGATCCTTTGATTCAGATCTTAGTGTAGGAGATGGATCTACTCTTTTCCTCCGCTTTCGTTTCTTTTTCTCCGATGGGACATCTTCCCTTGCGCTGGTTGCGCGCGAAGGCGACCTTGGTGCCACATCTGATTTCCGACGCTCTCGAATTTTTGCCAGACAATTCTCACAGTAAAGCGGACGAGAGGGATCAAGCTTCACTCCAGCTGTAAACGCTATCCCACACTCTGAACAGTTGTATGTGTACGATTCTGAACGAGGGGCGCTCTTACGTATCTCAGGTCGAGGTTTTCTTTCTTCAATCCGAGGCTTTGTCTGAGTCTGCACAAGCGCACCAAGATCAAGCGAAGGGCTATCGAGGGCTGCATGAGGAGCCTCTTTTTCAGGTTTGACAAGAGCCCCAAGGCTGATGGATGGTTCGTCTGGAAGCGTTTCAGGAACGGGCGATGGCACTTTTTGTTCCCTTGGTCTTTCGACAATGACGCTCCCTTTTTTGCCTTTTCGTTCCTCACGAACAATCGCAATACAATCGTCACAGTAGATGGGTCGAGAGCGGTCAAGTTCAACGGGCAAGACAATATCCGTTCCACACCGACTGCACTTGTATTCAAATCGAGGTTTCTTACTATCCTTGGCCGCCTTTTTCTTATCCGCCGCTTCCTGCAAGAGTGTATCCATGTCCGCGTCTTCCATTCCGCTCCACGTCAAAATTTTTGCTTCAATCTCCGGTCGTGGTTTGGCATATCGTTCCCGAGAAATTTTAATGACTTTTTCCGCAGATTGTGTTTTCTGTGCAATCGGGGGAAGGGTGATCGCGGAAAACGGCTGACTCGTGACGCCATCAATGAGGAGCTTAATATAGATATTGTATTTCGGCAGATTGATGATATCTTCGGGCGTAAATCGGGGCATGAATTCCGCCTCCATAAACATCGCATCTGGCGAGCCCACACGGAAGGTAATAATCGTACCCACGTTCCCGAACACCGCATCGCGCACTTCCTCCGTCAACTGCGCAATGTACTGGTGAGCCATGGTGAGGCACAGACGATACTTACGGGCTTCAGACAAAATACTTGCAAATGACTCCACCGCAAAATTTTGAAACTCATCCACATACAGGTAAAAATCTTTTCGTTCCGGTTCGGGTGTATCAACGCGCTCCATGGCCGCCAACTGCATTTTGGTAATAAGCAGGCCTCCCAAGAGGCGAGAATTATCCTCTCCAATGCGACCCTTGGATAAATTGATGATAAAAATTTTCTCGGTGTCCATGATTTCCCGCACGTTGATGGAGGACTTCACCTGCGCCACAATGTTGCGAATCACCACCGCAGAGAGAAACTGACCAATCTTGTTTTGAATCGGCGCCACGGCCTCTTGGGCATATTTTTCGTTGTATGAGGCAAATTCAACCAACCAAAACTGCTTCACGACCGGATCTCGGACGTTACCTACAATGCGCTTGCGAAAATCCGCATCTGACAACATGCGGTTGATTCCCAAGAGCGTTTGTCCCGGCGTGTCTAAGAGCGCCAACAGCGTGTTATTCAAAATGTACTCCATGCGGCTGGACCACATGTTTTCCCAAATTTTTTGAAACACGCCCATCATGCCAGAAACAACCAAATGTTTATGGGATTCACTCACGGCCTCCAAAATGTTAAATCCCACGGGAAAATCCATGTCCGCTGGATTGAAATAGACAACGTCGTTGAGGCGCCAACTTGGGATATAGTCAATGAGCTTCTCAGCCGTGTCTCCATGCGGATCCACATAACAACAGCCGTGGCCAGCATAGATATCCGACAAAATAAAGTTTTCCAGCAGTGCCGTCTTTCCCATGCCTGTTTTTCCAATCACATACACATGGCGACGGCGGTCGTCGGTTTTAATGCCGAACTTGGTCATCTGGTTTCGGAAGTTTGTTTTCGCAAAGTAATTCACTTCGCTTTCGTGGTCGTGATTGTAAGACATGGGAGATGTTAGACAGGGAGATTTGGTGGAACAAAATCTTCAGGCGCATTAGACGCCGGCGCGGGCGTGGTGGGTGCCTGCGGGTGCGGCAACGTCTCGGGAAGCGGCTCATCACTCTGCCCTTCGTTGGGTTCAAACGAAAACGCTTCCTCACTCGGTTCCGCTCCAGGAGGAACATATCCAGGAAGGGTTTCTTCTGAAAAAGTAATTGGCAAGCCTGAAGGTGGTTCGGCGCGTTTGGACTCGCTCTTTTTGACCAGTGGCGCTTTGATCGTAATGGATGGGAAATGCCAAATGGTTGCGAGTTCTTCCACATTGAGAAACACGGGGTTGGCACCAACTCCCCAACTACGACGTTGATACGCAGACATCAGTCGATGTTGTTTTGTGGTGTAGACCCAACGCATCCAGAAGTAATCATCTTTTGGAACTTGCGGGATATACAACGCAAATTTGTTCAGGTTGAGATTAGAAAACTGATTCAGAACACCTTTCACGATGCCGGTGCGTTCCACTTTCACGAACGCATTTTTGCGCGCGACATACAGCACACGAATTTTGACGCCAAGACCAATTTTAGATGCCTTGGTCAAAACCGCTTCGGCTTCCTCTTTCTGTGCTAGTGTGACCTTAAACGCTTTCCATTGGTCTTCCTCTTTCTTGACTTCTCCTCCACCTAACAGACCACTCAGATCGATCCCTAACGCCTCTTGAATCAGACCAGCCGGCCAGGAAACCGCAGTATCAATGATCTCCATGAAGGCACTCTTCTTGGCTTTGTCTTCCACTCCGTAGAGCTTATTGACGAACTTAATACTTTTCTTTTGCCAGTCATTGCTGGATGGCTGTACCAAAATCTGGATCCAGAAGTGCTCGCCTGGGCGCATCTTGGCAAGTTGTTCAAGTGTGACCGCCAATGGATCCTTAATCTCTTGAGAAATACGATCCTCAAAATCCAAATGCGTCCGAATCGGATACATGTCGTCATTATCCAAGGTCATTTCCCCTCCCCACATTTCGTAGTCGTCATTTGGAAACTCATTGGGAAATTTATTCGTGTAGTCTTCCACTTCTGAAATTTCCGCTTCCGGATAGTTGGCATAAATGCCGGCTTCAACCACATCTCGAAAACGTGTTTGCGTCCGAACCAAAAATTGAATGTACCCTTGTGTGGAAACAATTTCAAATGAAAAAACAGGGTGAAGTTTCCCATCCATCCATGTCTCCTTCCACGTAATACTTGATTTCGTGGCATACAAAGAAGCAAACAGGTTTTCAAACGCTTTGGGTGTCTGCTCTGTCATGCTTGGAACATCGATAGCCAGCACGGTAAATTTTAATTTTCCGACGAAAATCCCACGACGATAATTCAGCCACATTTCCGTGAATCCCCACCCAAGCGTGATGGCAATCGGAATCCAGCCAAACCAAATAAGCAAATCATACAAGATGACATCAATGGGTTGCGCAAAAAACGAAGGGCTGCTTGAAGCGGCACCCGTGACTTGGCTGACGAGAGGAATGGCGAGGAGCGGAAGCATACGATCTTTTTTATTGTATCAAAAAACTGGGCGTTGACCCAGTTTGTTGTGTACGATCACGAAGTTGACTTGTTTCTGAACAACTCCCAACTCACAAGCAAAGGACTTGCAAAAAAAATGGATGAATAGGTTCCCACGGCAATGCCGATCATGAGCGCGAGGGCAAACGGTCTAGTGGATTCTCCCCCAAATAGGAAAACGGCCGAAAGAGCAAGAAGCGTTGTCAATGAGGTGTTAAGCGATCGGACAAATGTTTGTCGAACGCTTTTTTCAACCACGTCTGGAAACGCTTCCCCACGGTGATGCAGCAAATTTTCGCGCGTGCGGTCAAACACGACAACTGTATCAGAAATTGAGTACCCTAAAATGGTCAAGACAGCTGCGACAAACCCCGATCCGATCTCCCAGTGATAAAAAAACCCTAGGAGCGCGAATACCCCCAATGGAATAATGACGTCGTGAGCCGCACACAACACGGTAATAAGTCCATATTTCCAGGAAGCAATCGGTTCTGAGACTTTTCGAAATGCCCAGGAAATGTAGAGGCCAATCAAAACCAACGTCACTACGACACCTATAAGCGACGACCGTCGCAACTCAGACCCAACCGTTGGACCAATCGAATCAAAACGCAGTTCGGTAAAATCTCCAAATGCCTCCTTCAAACTTGCTATCGTTTCTTGATGTGTGGCTTCATCTTGTGTTTCAGACCGAATGATGAGCTTCAGATTGTTATCGGCGGACTGCACGGAAAGGCTGCCAAGCGAACCCACAACGTTCTGCACCTCTTGTGTGGAAGGCGCACCTTGTGGAAACTCAAGCTCCATGAGAGAGCCACCAGTAAAGTCCACACCAAACCTCAGGCCAAACAGCGCGAGAGCCGCGATACTCAATCCGATAAGAACCGCGGATGTTGCAAACCAAACTTTTCGCCAACCGACAAATGAAAACGATGTTGTCATAGCTGTTTTTGTGTTGAGATTCCGTACAAAGCCCGTGATCGCAAAGCTGGAATTCCCCGTGCGGTTTTGAGATACACACGGGTGACCGTAATAGCCGTGAAGAGCGAGAGAAGCACGCCTACGGCCAACGTCAGGGCAAACCCACGAACGAAACTCGACGTGAATCCATACAACACCGCCGCGGAAATGAGGGTCGTAAGGTGACCATCCCGAATCGGCGCCCAGGCACGCTTAAAGCCTTCATCTATTGAGGATATTAAATCACGTCCCATCCGAAATTCGTCCTTGATACGCTCAAAAATGAGCACATTCGCATCCACCGCAATCCCCAACGAAAGGATGAGTCCTGCGATTCCTGAAAGGGTCACTGTAACCCCAAACAATCGATACGCGGCGAGGTTGAGGACAATGTACAGACACAGCGCAAGCGCAGCCAGAAGCCCCGGCAATCGATAGACAAGGATCATGAACAAGGCCACAAGCGCAAATCCAACATATGCGGCTGTCAAACTTTTTTGCAAGGAAACCAATCCAAGCGTTGGGCCAACGGTTTCCTGCGAGAGAAGGTCAACAGGGACAGGCAAAGCACCGGAATTCAAGCGTTGCGCAAGAAGTTTCGCTTCCTGCACAGTGAAATCTCCCGTAATGACGGCTTGACCGCCGTAGATGGCTTGTTGGACAACTGGCGTGGAAATGGCCTCGCCGTCCAGGAAGATCGCAATGGGTTCCCCTACGTGCGACTCCGTCAGCGCCCCAAACAGTTCCCCACCTTCGTCATTGAATGTGAGCGTAACATAGGGAACACCTGTGTTTGGATCAAACTCCACGACGGCTCGCGAAAGATCTTTTCCAGAGAGTTCCGTATTCACCCATGGATCAACCGGAGGAACGACATCGTAGATATCCGAAAAGGGCATGAGGATCCGTTGGATGGTATAAGCAGGAGTCGTGCGCTGATCGCGCTTGTAGATGAGGTGGTACCCAAATTCTGTTTCAACGACGCTTGAGATCCCACCCACTTCAAGAGCGGCAGCGGCGACGCTGAACGCCGCAACGTAATCGTCCGCTGTTGCCCAACCCAAATCTCCCGAGTTTGAAACCGCGGATGGATCAGTTGAATATTGCGCGGCAAGGGAGGCAAAATTTTCAGGAGTAGCCTGATCCTTTAGGCTATTGATCTGAATCGAGGCATCCAGCGCAGGAAGATCGTTCGTACAGCCTGTTTTTCCTTCAAAACAAATTAAGATGTGTGACAAGAGCATTTCTGCTTGCTCGCTTGGGTTGAGATACTTAAAGATACTCACGCCATCCTCATTCTCAAGTAAATTTCTATTCACATGGCCTGCTGGCACTCCACGCTCCTGAATGAGTAAAACGTACTCCGTAAAATACGAATCGGCCGTGACGTTTTCCAAAATTCCTTTGCGTTCTTCCTTGTCTGTTTCGATACTGAATTCAGAAACAAGTGCATCAAAATCTGCCCCCGCCAGAGCACGTGCTAAAACATCACTCGCGTCTGCCCGCTCTTGCGTATTGAGCGACTCAAGCTGCGCCAGTTCCTCTGGAGTTGGATCACGATCAAGTTCCTCACCCGGCTCCTTAAATTCCAGCACGGGTGTTTCGCCAATGAGGGCAATCGCCTCACTAACATCCAACACGCCCGCAAGCTCAATAATCACTCGATAGGTTCCGCCGGTGGTCGTGGTCTGCACAACAGGCTCGGAAACACCAAACGCATTCACCCGACGCTCGACCTGAAGGAGGCTGTCCACAACGTCGATGTCGT
>CAZELN010000010.1:0-645 GCA_964513275.1 uncultured Gammaproteobacteria bacterium | reverse complement strand
TTCAAGCGCGGTAAGACGATCCCCTTCCGGGATCTGCGACATGTCCGCTTCGTAGACAAGATGGGTTCCACCTTGCAAATCAAGACCAAGTCGAAATGGTTCCTCCGCAAGCATGGGAGGGAGCCAACCCGTTTTTGCTTGGACGTACGTGGCTCCTTGATTCCAAAATCCAGGAAAGTCGTAAAAAAATACGGCCATGGTTGCGACCAGGGCAAAAGTCGCCCACGAGCGAGGTTTCCATGTTTTTGTCTGGACGTTTCTTGGTTTCTTCTTGAGTTTCCAGGTTTGCATAATGAAAAAAATAGTCGGCGACAGTGTATTCGATGAAGGCATTCAGGGCAAGTGGACAAATAAAAAACCTTTGACTTCGTCCTGCTTTCCTGAAAAGATCCCTGTGGAGGTGCTCATTGGACAGACTTATCCTGACGAAACACGCCATCCGTTCTATTACTTCCAAGCGACTCTTCGAGGGACTGGCGTATAAGGATGCAATCCAGATCGATATAGATCCACTGCGTCCTGGCGATGAAGTAGAGACGTTCTACTTGAGAGTCACCGAGATCACGCGCTCACCCCCGGGCGCAGAAACACACCTCCACCTCTGCGGGTCCATCGGCGCTAGCACAACCGACGACATAGGCGTCA
>CAZELN010000009.1:18508-34666 GCA_964513275.1 uncultured Gammaproteobacteria bacterium | reverse complement strand
TGATGTGTTAGTTGACCGTATCCGTTCGGTTGTCGAGTCACGGGATACGAGTCGATTAATGAAACTTCAGGTCTATATTGCCACCCAATATTACGATGATCCGGACATGGAATACTTCTTTCAAGAGATGCAAAAGCTTCAGGAAGAGGGGGTGATGGAGTGGGCAAGTCAGAAGCAGGTCTACGAGGCCTTGACAGCCTCTTGAGCTGTCGTTCTCAGGCAGGTATTATAGACCCACCTAAGCCTTTAGGTACTAATTCATAAATCCTTGAGGCCACCGAGCTTTGGCTCGGGCCACAAAGTTATGCTGTATCAATACAGTTTCGTCTCGGACGATGACTTCGGCGATGACGATGAAGAGAAAGACACCGACGCGGACGACGATGATGACGAAGACGACGCCGCCGACATGGACATGGAGATGGACATGGGTGACGGAGACGACGACGGAGGCGAGTGGTAAAAATAGCAAAACCGGGTCTTAGGACTCGGTTTTGTTTTTGGATGGTATACTAGCACTTGTATGCAGCTACCATTTCGACCAAAACAGAAGATGAAACAAGCCCTTCAAGAAGATGAGCCTCTGTATCTGACCAGTGAGGCAATTGAAAAGATGAAGCATCGGCTTAAGAGGATTGAAGAAGAGGAATTGCCTCAAGCGATTGCCGACGTCCGTCGTACAGGCGAGTTCGGCGATTTTTCTGAGAATGCCGAGTACCAAGAAGCCAAGGGTCGTATGCGTCGGCTCCACGATCAGGCGACGACGATCAAGGAAAAACTAAAGGTGGTGATCAGGATTGAAACACCGGCCGCAGGATCGGTGGTGCAGATGGGATCGACGGTTGTGCTTGCCACAGGTGGGGAAGAGAAGACGTTTCAGATTGTCGGTCCACAGGAGGCGGATCCGGTGAAAGGTAAACTTTCCTTCAAGTCGCCATTGGGCGCAAAACTTATGGGCCGCAGTCCTGGGGAGGAAGTCGAGATTTCCAGCGCCTCAAGTAAGACCACGTATCGGATCGCTTCTGTCCAATGAACTTCCCAAGCCTTGACAAAATCCCATTTTTTCACTAGGTTTAGGGCATATGACAGTCTCAACACGACTTTTCAACTCTGCTTTCCTTGCCATTTTTGTGCTTTTTAGCACGGTGCCAGGCGTTTTGGCGCATGCGTCGGCTACGACCTACCTCCCTTCAAACCTCAACTCTTGGAGCACCTATGGATCTCCAACAGTGTCTTCGGACAAGGTAACGATCGAAGGGTCACAGCGGGAGTGGATCTACGTCGATATTAACGCAGAGGATATTGATTCAAGCTATATCGTCCTTGCTTCCTACGTGGACAAGTCAGATGCGCGCACGGTCTATTCTGTAAGTGATCGGAAACAATCTGGGAATCCCTATCTCTATGCGTACTACATGGATCAGAGTGGAACTATTCTCAAATACCTAACAGGATCTGACACAAAGATAACAACACGAACGGATTCGGACTTTGTGACGTACGGCATTTTCCCGACGCTCAGTGGGACAAAGACCATCCGCGTCTTCTTGAAACAGAGTTCCGTGAAGAATATCAGTAATGCTGGAGTGAATATTTCATTCATGAAGCCGGTGCTCATCGAAGCATCCTCACAAAGTAAAGCCAAAGACATCCTCAATGCCTACGCTGGACAAAACCTGTCGCTGACGTACGCGGATGCCTCAATCTCTTCCTCGACAACAACGTCTAGTTCTACATCTTCGTCTTCTGGCAGCACGACAAGCTGTGCGGGTACAAGTGGAACAAGTTTCTTCAAGATTGGATTTGAACCCAGTGAATCACGAGACTCAGCGCTCAAGTTTGGTTCTTCTATTGCGGCCTGGTATTACGGAACGCATGACTTTCCATCGACCACTTCCCCCTACGACAAGACGACAACCTCCCAGAGCTATGCGGGATCTTATTCACTTGGACTTTCAAACGCGAGCTATGGCTATGTGAATGGCGAGGCAACCACAAGTCCGCAGCTGTACGATGAAGCGTTGCGTTATGTCACAACAGGAAAACTTGAGAAGGATGCAAAATATGCCTTCTCAATCCGCGCGAAGTATCTACAGGGGAGTTCCAGCCAGTCTTCTGTGAGCTTCTACCTCTCACAGGAAGCGGGTTCAGATGGGAGTGGCTCGATCGTAAACACCAAGCTCGTGAACACTGGTGATTCGTGGAAATGTCTTGAGTACGAGTTTACCAACCGACAGTCCACATCAACCGTGCAAGACCTAGTTGTGTTCTTCGGGAGCCTCCCGAAAGGATCGACGCTCTACATAGACGAGATCCAACTTCTCAAGAAGTAAAAAAAGACCGGGCAATCCCGGCTTTTGTTATAGATCGATAAATACCCAGAGAAATTGTGGTACTCTGTATTTGTCATGAATGAATGTTATGTCACGAAACGAACTTGAACAAGAAGATTTTTACGGATTAGGTATTGCGCCGACGCTCCTTGAGCGTATCGAGTCACTTGGGTTTAAACATCCAACACCTATTCAACATAAGGCGATTCCTGTCGCCTCTCGCGGAGAGGACGTGGTAGGCATCGCCCAGACAGGGACCGGAAAGACCCTCGCGTTTTCTGTGCCCATGTTGCAACAGATGTCTGCGCGCGGCAAAAAGGGATTGATTTTGCTTCCTACTCGGGAGCTGGCGATCCAGGTGTTAGAGACCCTTACCAAACTTGCCAGCCCGCTTGGGTTGCGCACGGCGTTGCTCATCGGTGGAACAAATCAAAATCCACAAATCAAACAGCTTCGAGCAAAGCCCCACGTGATCGTCGCCACCCCCGGACGTCTCATTGATATGATGGAGCAGAAACATGCAAACCTGGACCAGATTGGTGTCTTGGTGCTTGATGAGGCTGACCGCATGCTCGATATGGGCTTTGCCCCGCAGCTGAAAAAGATTCTCGCCAAGGTACCGATGGATCGTCAGACCATGTTGTTTTCGGCAACGATGCCAGAGCAGATTGCTCAGATCGCCAAGCAGTACATGAAGTCGCCATTGCGGGTTGAAGTCGCTCCAGCCGGAACGACGGCCGAGCGCGTGGATCAGGAGATGTTTATTGTATCAAAGAATGAAAAGAACGAACTGCTCGAACGTTTGCTTCTTGAGTATAAAGGAACCATTCTCGTCTTCAGCCGAACCAAGCACGGAGCCAAGAAAATCGCTCGACAGGTTCGCGATCTGGGACATTCGGCCGCAGAACTTCACTCGAATCGCTCACAGAGCCAGCGACAGGAGGCGTTGAAGGGATTTTCGACGGGTAAGTATCGCGTCATGGTCGCCACGGATATTGCGGCGCGCGGCATCGATGTGAAGAATATCGAACTGGTGATCAACTTTGATCTTCCAGATCAGCTTGAAGATTATGTGCACCGCATCGGACGAACAGGTCGTGCAGGACGTTCTGGAAAGGCGATCTCGTTTGCGGTCCCAGAGCAGAAGAACGACATCTTGCAGATCGAACGAATGATTAAGACGACCCTTCCGATCAAGACAAAAACAGGTGAGCTTATTGCCCGCAAACCAGACGCACGTCCAACGGGTTCCTATGGACCAGGTTCACGCGGCGGTCGAGGAGGGGGAGGGCGCGGCGGCGGCCACCGCGGACGCGGAGGCCGACCGGGAGGCCACGGCCGACCACGTCGATAAAATTTTTCGCGTATGAAAACGCGACTAAACAAATTTTTGGCAGAGCGGGGCGTGTGTTCTCGGCGGCAGGCGGATGTACTCATTGCGTCTGGAAAAGTCAGGGTGAATGGGAACGTGGCGACGTTGGGTTTGCAAGTGGATGATCGTGACGAAGTTATTGTTTCAGGAAGGACGATCAATTCTGTCCGACCGGACAAAATCTTTCTTGCCTTTCACAAACCGGTTGGCATCATGACATCTGTTGATCCAGGAGCGAACGATACTGTTCGATCATTTTTGCATCTTGAGCCTGGGGTCTTTCCGGTCGGTCGGCTTGACGTGGCTTCGAGTGGTTTATTGTTGCTTACCAACGACGGGGAACTTTCTGAACGCATCACACACCCTCGGTATGATCACGAGAAAGAGTACGTCGTCACGGTTGACCGAACTGTTCGTCGTGAGGATTTGCGTACCATGGCAGACGGGATGATGATCCTGGGCTCTCAGACAAAACCAGCAATCGTGAAAAAAATAGGTGACAACCGCTTCTCGATTATTTTGACCGAAGGACGCAACCGTCAGATCCGCCGTATGTGTGAGGCTCTTGGCTATGTGGTTAAGGCGCTCCGACGGGTACGAGTCATGAACATCGAGTTGCGAGATTTGCCGTCTGGGAAGACTCGACCGTTGACGCAAAAAGAGCTACGCGATCTTCGAAGTCTGCTTAAACTCAGTCCCACTCGTCAGTAAGATGAGGATAAGCGTAAACTGGATGCCGTATGGGAAGACGAAAAGTGCTTCTTCTTAGTCTCTTCATTGTGCTGCTTGTTTCGGTTGGCCTCGGCTTGTATTTTTTGTTTGGCTCGGATGAGGATTCGACTCAAGTCGCAGATGTTGAACTCTCTACGGCGATCATCTCAGGAGGTGTCGATCTCCCGGACGGAGTGTATTCTGAGGATCTTGCTGTTCAGACGGTTGTTGAATCTTCTTCTCTCACGCAGGACAACACCTTTACGCTCACGGGTCTTGCAAACCGGCAACTCGTCTTCCTCAATGACGAGCAGGGGAATACGATCCTCCTTGGATTTGTATCTGCAGATGAAGTGGGTGAGATCACAACGCACACGACCGCGGCAACAATGCTTTTTTTCGCGCTTGGGGGCGTGTACCTTCCCGCTGAGTCGTGGAGCACGGCGTATGAAGACATCGTACAATCCAGCGCCATCGAGTCACTCGCGGAGGTTATCGGAGAACTCGTTGTTGAGGATCCGACCTATCTCACAGACGACCATGTTCGTTTTGCTTCGGCCCTCGAAGACTCGGTCGAAGAATTCCTTTCTTCTGACAGCCAGTCGTTCCTTGAATGGCTGGTTCCTGCTGTTTACGCGCAAGGCGAGTTTGTGTTAGACACGGAAGCAAAGAGCGGCGTGCGCATCGATCCAGGTTTTTATAATGAAGTCACCTTTGTGAACCAGTATCGTCGACCCGTGCGCATGATGATCTACGAAATTGGCTATCAAGAGGAAGGAGAAGAGATCGTATACGATGTCCCAAAGCTCGAACAGTATGTAGACATTCCGTCTGTTACGAAACTCGCGGATCTTGCCTCAACCGTGGTGGAGCTTATCGTTGGGAAAGTCCACTATGGGGAGCGTGCAAGCGATGTCATCAAACTTATTCCTGACGTCGCTTCTGCGGACGTGACGTTTTATCGAGTGTATGGGCTCGGATGGGGAGCCAACGAGGTGAACTATCGTGCCAGTGGAGATCTTTTGGACGAACTCGTGAGTCACTCTGAGGAAATCCAACTTATTACAGGCATTCAGGAGGTGCTTCTTCCTGTGTTTACGTGGATCGTCTCGTTTAAGGATATCGAGGAGGCATTTGGATACGGCGGGCAAGCGCTCGTGAAGGAGCTGCTCAAATGGTTTGCCAGCACCGATGGTGCCCGTGCCGTTCTCCCTCCTTTGCAAAAAGGGGATTTGGTTACAGCCGGTCGGAACATGTTTGAGTTTCTTGCAAAAAGTTCCACGTTGCGCGACGAGATTACCAATTTTCTTATTAGTGGAATCGCCAAAGACAATCAAAATATTCCCGTTGGAGAGTACGTTGATCGGTCAGCGAAAATTTTTGCCGCGCCACTCAAATACGTTGATCTCGTGATGAAATATTTTGACGGGGCTGTCCTGAGTGCCCATTACCTGGCGGCCTCGCGCGGTGAGCAATGGACGATTGCCGTGCGTCCGCCAAGCGTGAGTCTTGACCCGCCAACGGCTCAGTTGCAGGCTCCTACCAATGGTTTTTTTAGGATCGTTGTCCAAGACGCGACGGATGACATGTCGTTTGAAGCGCAGTGGTCACATGAGAATCTAGAACTTGGCCATTTCGTCGGTCCCGCAACGGATCCACATGCGTACACATCAGAGTTTCCTGTGGGCGTCTATCAAACGGAAGATGATGTAGAGGGATCTGACACGGTCAGGGCAAAGATTTCGTTGATCCGGCCAGATGGGACGCGCGTCGAATTGGGAACTGCCACGGCAAGCGTCACCGTGAAACAAGAGGAGCATTGTGGAAAAGGAACCATCGAGCTTCCGCCTGAATACAAGTTGATTTATATTGCGGCCGATGAAACGGACAAACCCATCTTTTTCAGTGCGGCTGGGAGTCATGTGCATGAGGCCATTGAAATTGTTCCGCCTGACAGTGGTGGAACATTTACCCTTGTCACAGGAGCGAGCTATTCAGAGAACGTTGAGTTTTATCGTGACGTGGTCGATCATGGAACAGACGACGACTACAAACTTGTCCCAAAGGCATGTGATCCAGAGATCCCTTGGGACTGCCATACAGCCGTTCCTGTTGTCGTCACGCGCTACTTGGTGACGGTGCCAAAAGATTTTTCTCTGGACACAGAACTTTTTGCTTCAGATTTTAGAGGCGTAGGAGATTTCTCACCGATCTATGAAAATAATGGAGACGCCACTCCTACCATCCATTACACCTGTAAAGTTGGTTGGTGGGACGGAAGCACGCAGTACTAGATCAGGTAGCTTCCGCCGCGCAGGAAGTGACAGGTGTACCCATCAGGGTTTTTGACCAGATAGTCTTGGTGAAAATTTTCTGCGGGATAGAAGGTGGTGAGCGGCTCGAGTGTTGTGATGACAGGATGAGGCCATCGACCGGATGCGTTGACGATGTCGATCATATCCTGGCCGATTCGTTTTTCTGCTTCATTGGCAAAGAAGATGGTTGATCGATAGGATGTACCGACATCGTTTCCTTGTCTGTTGCGCGTTGTGGGATTGTGAATTTGGAAGAAGAAG
Source organism: uncultured Gammaproteobacteria bacterium (assembly GCA_964513275.1). GTDB lineage: Bacteria > Patescibacteriota > Patescibacteriia > UBA9934 > GWF2-40-263 > UBA12478. Next base: position 27,674 of record CAZELN010000009.1, on the reverse strand, counting down.
TCGAGCAGTTTTTTGAACGAAGTGACGTCGGCATCATACGTAATCTGCACCGCCTCAGCGTGGCCGGGATGATCTTCATAGGTCGGATCTGCATTTGACCCGCCGGTGTAGCCGACCTCTGTATCGATGACTCCAGGTTGCTTACGGATCAAATCCTCAAGTCCCCAGAAACACCCACCGGCTAGTATAGCCTGTTTTTTTGTCATAGGTGTTTTCTTAAGAGGAAGAATGCGACGCTTGCCCCCAACCAGTCCATGAGGAAATCTTTCATGGTGTCCGTGAGAGAAACTTGGGACATCGGGAGGTTGTACCAGACATTGATTGTTTGATCGAAGACATATTCGTGGAATTCCCAGGCAATACCAATCAGCATCGCAAACCCTACGACGAACGTATAGTGATACCAAGCGGGGGAGTGTTTGGTGTGGTAGCGACTTGCGACCGCATGGTGAATAGCCAAACCAAGCATGGCTATAGCAAATCCACCCAAGAAGTGCATAAGAGTATCAACTTGGTCAATCGCATATCCGCCACTGACAAGGAGAACGGCGTGCAGAATCAAAACCAGTCCAATCGCGATGAAAGCTCGTTTGAAGAGATGCATAGGATCCTAGTTTATCATGAAAACAAAAACGCCCCTCGATACACGTGGGGCGTTTCTATTCGATTATTCGATGTCTGTTGATTCAGTTTCCTGCGTCTCCTCTGGTTCCTCCCAGGAAATTGCCGGCTCTTCCTCTTCCTGTGCTTCGACCGTTGCGTTGCTCAGGATGGCGAGAATCTGGTCAAGCTTTCGATTAATCGCCTGGATTTCTGATTTCAGGCTTGGACCAACAGGGGCAGGACCTGAGGGAGATCGACGAGGTCGGTCATCGCCGCGATCGCTGAAGCCTCCGCCAAAGGATGGCTTTTGGTCAAACGAGCGTCGTGGTTCAAAGCCACCGGAATCAGCGCCACGGAAACAATCACGGCACAAAACTGGCTTACTCCCGTTTGGTTTAAACGGAACCGTGCATGAATTTCCACACTCGTTGCATCGAGCGGGAAAGCTTGGCTTGGAGCCACCAAAGCCTCCACCAAAACCACCTCGGTTTCCACCGAAAGAACTTCTTCCACCCCCGTAGGAGTTTCCACCACGACGATTTCCGCCGCCATAATTACCTTGTCCGTAAGCCATAAGAAATGTGTTTGTTATACAACCGCGCAAGCCTACGCCCGAAACGGTTTTCTGTCAACTGACCTTTCTATTCCATCAGCGCCGTGGCGATCATGATGATAAGACCAGTAAGAAAAACAAGGAAATGGAGCGGGATGCTAGATCGATTTGCTTGTGTGACATTGTGGCGAAGTTCTGGGAGAAGATCCGCGGCTGAAATGTAAATGAAGCTACCGATCGCGATGGGGATGAGTACCGGGACCGCCCAGTCAACAGAATCGGCAAGCAGGAACCCAACGATTCCACCAACCACAACCGTGAGGGCGGCCAGAGCGTTATAAATTGCCGCGCGGATTTTCGAGAATCCTCCATGCAGAAGGACGGCGTAGTCGCCAAGTTCTTGAGGAACTTCGTGTAGGGCAATCGCCGCCGTAGTTGCCACTCCAAGCGCCGGCGAAACACTGAACGCGGCGGCGATGATGAGACCATCGATGAAATTATGAATGGAGTCAGAATAGAGGATTAAATGGGCGAACGGTTTTTCCGCTGGTTCACAGTGATCAGCGTTGTGACAGTGGTGCCAGGAAAAAAATTGTTCAAAGAGAAACGACGCCACAAAGGAACCGACGATGAGGAGCATGACCGTGAAGAGCGGGATCAGGCCTTCCTCTGATAACTCGATCGCTTCTGGAAGCAGGTGGAAGAACGCGTTTCCGAGCATGGCACCAGCTGAAAGGGCGACCAAGGCAAGCATGCCGGCGTGGGCGTGCTTTTTGAGGATGGATAGGATAAGAACACCGGTGAGTGAAAGGGCGGCGATGGCAGCCGTTGCGATGAGAATATAAATAAGAGTCATAAGTACACTTAGAGAACGAGTTCCACAGGGCAATGGTCTGACCCCATCACGTCCGAATGTATGGAAGCACTCTTGAGGCGCTTCTTCATTTCTGGACTCACAAAAAAGTAATCAATGCGCCAACCGATGTTGCGTTCGCGGGCTCGCCCAAATGCGCTCCACCAGGTGTAAGCATCTTTTTTGTTTTGGGAGAAGTAGCGGAACGTATCGACGAACCCAGCTTCAACGATTTTATCTGCTCCTTCTCGCTCCTCATCCGTGAAGCCTGCGTTTTTGTGATTATCGTTTGGTCGTGCGAGGTCGATTTCCTTGTGGGCCACATTGAGATCGCCGCAAAAAATGACCGGTTTGTTTTTCTCAAGGCTTTTGAGGTATTCAAGGAATGTTGGATCCCAAAGGTCGTGGCGAAATTTCAACCGCGCCAGATCGCGTTTGGTATTGGGAGTGTAGACATTCACAAGAAAGAAGTCGATGAATTCCATGGTGATGACGCGGCCTTCTTTGAGCGGTTGGCCAAATCCATCCTCAAATTTTTTCGGGTCAGCATTGGGAATGTCAAACGTGATCGAGAGTGGTTTTATTTTGGTGAATATCGCCGTACCTGCATATCCAGGTTTTTCGGCTGAATTCCATATTTCTTCGTATTCTGGGAGATCGATTTCCGCCTGTCCCTTGTTCGCTTTTGTTTCCTGCAAACACAAAATAGCGGGATTGTGTTTATGTACAAAAGGAATAAACGCATCCTTGTGCAACACCGCACGCAGACCATTTACGTTCCAGGAAATGAGTTTCAGGGAAGTCATGCCTTTTTCTTCAGACAAAGCAAGGAGTAGAGAGCCAGTGGCGCACCCCAGTTTGCCCAACGTTCAACAAAGTCCCAAAACGGATCTGGACCGATTGGCCACCGCAGAAGGGCAGTAAATAATCCCCAAAAGGCCATCCACAAAACAGCGACGCGCCAGGGACGCCAGAGGACGTGAATGGCTAGCAGGATGTCTATGAGACCAACGACAAACAAGATTTGCACCATGGTTTGTTCGTCTGTAATCCCAAACGGAGTGAAGTATTTAAACCAACCTTCTTTCCCTTGGAGTGCAAACGCGCCATGGCCGATAAACTCGCCGGCAACAGCAATACGAAGGATCCATTCGGGGGCTTTCGGATGTTGGAGGGAATGAAACATAGAAAGGTTTGAGGAGATACTGAATTATTTGAAGGTTCATAATTTCGGCTAGGTCGTTTAGTGATATTCGGAACGTCCTTCTATGATGTTGTTTGCCGCTGTAAGAGCCTTTTCGGGGGAAAGCGTTCCGCTCATAAGTTGTCGCCGGATCGTCTCAAGTTGAGAAGGTTCTACATCAAACGCGCCGGCTGCGTATAGACGGTTTTTTATACCTTCCAATTCTGCGAGGGCTGCGTTGATGGATGGAGAATGGTGTTCGTGTTGCATAGGGTGAGTTCGCGTATGTTGAAGCGATTCGTTTATGCTGCTTCGGCATCCGCATCAGGCATTTCGAGTGGTTCGTCTTCACCTTCCTCGCTCATGGGAATAGGAGGTTCATCATCGTCCTGCACGAGTTGGATTCCTTTTTCCTCTTGAGGAATCTCTTTAGGATGCGACTGTTTGGATTTCAGATGCCAGGGTGGCTCAGGAGCGTCGTAATGGGACTTTGGTTGTTCTTGGTTCATGAGAGACATAGATGATATTGCTTAGTGAACGAGATAAATACTAGGAATATATTAGCACAATTGAGATTCTACCAAAACCAAAAGCACCCAACCGAAGTCGGGCACTTATGGGAGGTTCAACGGCGACGGGTCGCCACAGAACTTTTTGCTTTTGGCTCGGGGGGAGGGATTCGAACCCTCGACCAATTGGTTAACAGCCAACTGCTCTGCCACTGAGCTACCCCCGAATATTTTGATCCAGCCATTGGCGACCTTGTCCGCTTTTTAGAAAGCGTTCACGTCGCATGGCCGATCGTTTGTCATCGAACGATTCAGTATGAATCAAAAGGAACGGACCATTTTGTCGCGTCCATTGATTCGTACCAGATAAATGTTCATGAAGTCTTTCATCAACAGTTTTGCTGGTAAAACCAATATAGCGTTTTTTATTTTTCAGGCTCCGTAGGACGTAAATAGTATAAGTCATAAGAAACAGCCCCCGCCACAGGCGGGTCAGCCTACGGCTGAAACTGCTCTGCCACTGAGCTACCCCCGAATATTTTTCAAAGAGCGCCACGATTATAACAAGCTATTTTTTCTCACGCAACCGTAGATCCGTTCGTGTCTGATGGTATAATGCTTGCTAGATATGTTTCCCTCCATTTCGATTATTTTCTTAGGGTTTGCAGGGTTCCTTCTCGCGCTCTATCTCTTTCATAAGAAGCGACGACGAACAGAGCCGTTTGTCTGTCCTTTGCGAGGAAGCTGTGTTGAGGTTATTCACAGTGATTACTCAACGTTCCTTGGAGTTCCTGTTGAGAGGTTGGGAATAGCCTATTACGCTTTCACCTCCGTTGGACACGGACTCCTCATTGCCTCACCCATATTTTTTGCCAGGCTCGAGGTTGTGCTTTTACTTACTTCAACGGCCGCCTTTTTGTTTTCTCTGTACCTTACGTTCATTCAACTCATGTCCTTACGAAAAATTTGTACATGGTGTTTCTTGTCTGCCTTATTTTGTCTGGGGATTTTTGTCCTTACCTTGCTGGGTGCACGTGATTTCGTATTTTCATTACTAGCAGAATACAAATCGTTCGTGGTTGTATTGCATATTCTGTTTATGGCGCTGGGACTGGGAGCCGCGACGCTTGCGGACATCTTTTTTTTCAAGTTTTTGAAAGATGAACGAATTTCAGCCGAGGAGTCCGATGTCCTTTCCACGCTTTCGCAAGTCATCTGGCTGTCTTTAGGTCTTGTGATTGTTTCAGGAGTCGCTCTCTTCCTGCCTGAGGCAGTACAGTATCTGAGCATGCCAAAATTTTTGGCAAAGATGGTCGTGGTGGGCGTGATCGTCGTAAATGGTGCATTTTTGAATCTCTACATCGCCCCAAAATTGGTTAAAATCTCCTTTGGAGATCCGCATAACCACAAGGAAGGCGAGTTGGGTCGTGCCAGACGTTTGGCCTTTGCCTTGGGTCCCATCTCCATCGTCTCTTGGTACGCGGCGTTCATCTTGGGTTCGTTGCCAGCTGACACTCCTCTGTTGTTTTTTGACTTTTTAAAGATCTACCTTCTTGTGCTGATTGTGGCGGTAACGATCGGCCAGTTTGTAGAAAATCGATTTGCTCACCGAAGTGTGCCGTGGACGACCGCATAGTATGCCTGATGTTTTTTCTCTTCTTATTCCCTCGTTTATCGCGGGCGTCCTGACATTCCTTGCCCCTTGTACACTGCCGCTTGTCCCGGCATATCTTGGATTTATTTCTGGTTCCAGCGCGAAAGATTTTCAGGATCCTGCGCTTCGTCCACGCATCCGTCGTCAGGCATTCGTAGGCGGCTTGTTCTATGCGCTTGGGTTCAGTGTTGTGTTTATCGGATTGGGATTATTGTTTGGAATTGGTGGAACTGTTCTCGGAGAGTTTAGGTCGATTCTTGAAAAAGTTGGAGGGACGTTGATTGCATTTTTTGGGCTTTATCTCATAGGAGTTTTCAATAAAGTTCCATTTTTCCAAAAACTTTTTTCCAAAGAATACCGAGTACGAATACCAAAGTTATTCAAGTCTGGGAGTGTCATGAGTGCCTTCCTGTTTGGAGCGACCTTTGCTTTGGGTTGGACTCCCTGCGTGGGACCTATTCTTGGATCCGTGTTGTTGTTGGCGTCCACAACGTCCACTGTTTGGCAAGGAGCATTTTTATTGATGGTTTTTTTCTCTGTTCTTGCCGTGCCGTTTTTACTCCTCGCGCTTGGAATCGGCCATGCCACACAAACAGTCCGAAGGCTCTCGGTTGTATTACCGTATGTTTCGTTTGTAGGCGGAGTGTTGTTGGTTGTCTTAGGCGTGATGCTGCTCACCGGAACGTTGTCTTTCTGGCTCCAATGGTCGTATGGTTTTTTGAGTATTTTTCCCTACGACCGTCTGCTTGATTACTTATAGGAATGATGTGTTATACTGCGCCTACCTATGAAACAGGCACTCATGTTCGCCTTTCTGGCGATGGTTTTTTTGGGAGGAGGCTGTTTGAATTCAGACTCCTCTGATACGCAAGCGACTTCGTCTTCTGTGATTGATCGGACGTCTATTTTGTTTGAGGCTCAGGAGCAAGGACTGATCATGGACGCACAGGAGATCGCTGCTATGGCGAATGCCTCACTCGCGATAGATCCCTTGGGAAGTATTCCGCAAGACTTTACAACGATACTTACAGCCAGTGTTCAAGGCTGGCTCTCCGCGGCTTTAGCAGACGTAACCGGAGGTGATGGATATGGGATTGCTCACGCAACGATTGAGTCAGGCGTCTACTCACTGATCGCAGAGGTTGGGAATCTTCCTGAGCCGGCCGCTGGGTATTTTTATGAAGGCTGGCTTGTGCGGCGTGGCGATGAGCTGTCCGTTTTGAGCGTTGGACGTTTGAGTCAAACAGAAAAAGGATACGCAAACGCGTATCGGTCACAAACAGATCTACTTGACCATGCGTTTTATGTGCTCACTTTGGAGGCAGACGATGGAAATTCCGCGCCAGGTGAACATATTCTCGAAGGGACGTTCAAGTAATCATGGGGTGTTCGTTACATACACCATCAGGAATTCACCATTTGGCAAGGGAACCAATGCCGAATCTTTCACGTACGTTTCTTCACCGATAGGTGAAAGTCGCTCGCCTTGATCCGGATACCAGTCAAATCCGTTTTTGCTCCACATCGAGTGAATGACTCCGTCATGTTGAAAGAGAAACAAGTGGAATCGATCTTCAATCCAAAGACCATTTGAAGGCATGGTCGCGACATTATTGTAGGGGAAACTGGTGAGATCATAGACCGCAAAGGTGACTCCATCTGTGCTTGTAAGGTGCCACAGTCGCTCGGTTCCGTCGTCTGACACAGCGTACATATGCCAGGTATCGCCGATTTTGTGTGTGGTTGAGTTAATCGCAATATCATCGGTCTGGGCAAAAATCGATCCTTTATAGACGAAGTTCATCCCGTCCGTTCCTTCAGCATAATGAATTCCTTGGGGGTTTCCTGCTGTGAAAAAGAGTCGAAACGTTCCGTCTTCAAGTAATACAACGTCGGGATCCACAGCGCGACCGATGACATCGCTTCCCGTCAACTCTACATACCGATACGTCCATGTTTCTCCCTGGTCTTTGGAGATGGCTACGGCGCTGGTGTTGAGACGATCACCAACGTTCCATCCTGTGTAGTACAAGTAGATTGTCCCGTCTGCGCCCACCACGGCATCCGGGGCATCGGCTTGGTCGGAAATCCAAAGTCCTGTCTGTACATAGGTGAGACCATCTGTAGAGCGAGCCGTCATGAGTCGACGAGCATAAGCTCCATCTTCTAGAGCCTGTTCTGTTCCAGGTGAGGTCGCTCTTCCTCTTACGGGTTCAAAGTCGTTGTCTGAAACTGAAGAAGGATTTAGACATCCCGCGCCCACCAAAAAAAGACTCAATAAAATCAAAGAATTTTTCATACGTTTGGTTATACACAGTAGTCTAGCAGAATTTGTTAAACTGTCAGGGTATGAAATGGGTTTGGTGTTTGTGGCTGGTTTTCCTGTCCCTCATTCCGCTTGCGAGTCGTGCACAATCCATGGCATTTTTGGAAGTGACGGTTACAGGAGTGAACCGATCACTGATTTGTCCGACACAGGAGACCTGCCAGTCCATGTTTCTTATTTCTGGGAAGAATTTTTTGAATAGCAAAGGCGCTCCTGGGGTGAAAGTGGGAGATGAGTGGGCACAGGTGATTCGTGCCACGAATACAATATTGGTTGCGATCGCGTCTGTTGAGGCTCTGGAGGCAACGCCTGTTCTTGTCTCTGTTGATGCGACGTTTGCTCGACCAAGATTGTTGTCACAAGACGAGACGCTTGAACAGATGTTTGAGGAATCGTTAGATGTGGCGTTGGCGTCCATTGAGGTAACGGATGACGGGACGCGATATGTCACGGCTGGTCCCAAGTATGGAGATCCTGCGCGTGTCTACTATCGAGATACGTATTGGACGAGCGGCCTTATTCTCATGATCGAGCCGTATGTGATTCGCGATCAAATTTTATTGTTGGCTCGAGGCATTGAGGCAAACGGGAGCACGCCCAGTGCCATCCCGGTCGATCCACAGGGTACAAAAATTCCGCTCTGGGTCGATCACGTTGATTCAGGTCCGTATTTTGTCATGCTGGTGCGTGATTACGTTGCTTGGACGGGCGACACGTCGATTCTTTCTGAGCGGGTGAACGATCGTACGGTCTTTACCGCGATGGAAGACGCGATTTCCTGGCTTTCAACAAAGGACACGGATGGCAATTTTCTTCCGGAAAAAAAAGCTGACTCACTTCAGGATTGGTTGGATAGCATCCCGCGCGGAGGAGAGGTTTTTTCAAACGAAGTGCTGTACTATAAAGCGATGCGCGATCTTGTGGAGCTCTCGCAGATGCTGGATGAGCCAGCCCATGCGCAGGCATTTCATCGACAGTCCTTATTGGTTCGCTACCAACTTAATCAGTTGTTTTGGAATGAAGAAGGAGGATATTACTACGAGCGATGTGAAGACGGCGTGTGTGAAAACCGAGTGACAAATGAGTCTGCGTTAGCCATCCTGTACGAGTTGACGAGCGCCAAACAGCGAGAGCGTTTGTTTGAGAGCCTTCGGACGCTTGAAAGCGTCTACAACCAAGACATCGCTTATGGCGATTGGGGAGTGTTGAATGCCTGGCCTCTCTACGAGGGATTCACCCCGTACGACTATCAAAATGGGACAGACTGGCCTTTTTTGGATGGAATAAACGCGGGCGCAAGGCTGAAGTATGGGAATAAAGATTGGTACTATCCGCTCACACGATGGTGGACGTTTAATGCAGAACAAGGATCTGGACGCGTGCTTCCTGAACACGTATCCCCGGTCGATTTGGATGGTGGTGACCAGCAAGCCTGGTCGGTTCATCCGATTGCGAGTTTTATCCGATATGGCATTGGACTCAATC
>CAZELN010000009.1:1265-18498 GCA_964513275.1 uncultured Gammaproteobacteria bacterium | reverse complement strand
GACCTGAACGGTTATTACACAACCAATCGCTCCCCAAATGGGGATGTGCGACTGGAGGGAATTATGTTGCGAGGCCAGCGTGTGTCCGTTGAGGCAAAGTGATCGAAAAAAATACCCGCTTTGGAGCGGTTATTTTTTTGCGAGACGTTTGGCTTTGGCCTTGCGTGAACCGGCCAGTTGGACTTTGCGTCCTGCTTTCCAGGCAGTCATGACTTGTTTTCGTTTTCCAGGCATAGGAATGAATGAGAGTTTTTGTGAGTCTATCTCGATTCCATCTTCGCGTCAATTCTAGTATAGTAGTTTGCGTATGGACAGTGCCCTTTTCCTTGGACTCATTCACCCGGGACAGATGCTGTTTGGTCTTACGGTGTTGTTGTTCGGTTCCGCGTTTACCCTGAGTCTGCTGATTGGATCCAAGGCTCAAGTCGTTCCACCGCTCATTGGCGTCCTGACCGTGATCGTCTTTCTCCTACTTGGAACGGTGGCCATTGAATTCAGCCGTGCGGCAACGCCGTCTTACACGTTTGGACTTTTCGCTTCACTCGCTGAGGCGTTGTCGACCCATCGTTGGTTGTTGTTTCAACTCCCGCTTGTTCTTACCATAACGTCTTTGTTTATTTTGTTCGTTTATGGCGAAGCGATTGCTGAGCGTCACGCACGCTTGTATCGAAGTGTTGTGATGTTGTGTCTGGCGATCAGTTTTGCCAGTCTTGTCGCCATTATTTTCGAATCCCTTTTGTAGCTATGTTCCACCTATTTCGAAATCGCATTCATGAGTCGTTTGCCCTGGCTGCCATGCTTGCCGGTTCCGTCGCTCTTCATGTGGCGTGGATCGACAACCTCCTTATTACGCGCTCGCAGACGATCGCACGTTGGGTCACGCTCAATCCAGACATTGGACCGATTTCAGGACTCTATGTCGATGTATTTGGCGCGTATTTCACCACGCTCTTGCTCGCAACCGCCATCTGGCGCGGACGCGATGTCTCTCATTGGCGTGATCGAGTGTTTTGGTTTTTGATGGTATCGATCATTATCTTTTTGCTCATGACGTTGCCGTTTGTGTACGGTTTTGCCGTGACCTAGGGTTTTCTTGTAGACTACACGGCATAACCGTTTTTTTATGATGATGAATATTTCCATGCGAAAAGGAGAGCTTACCCAACAACCAGGCGATCTGCTTGTGGTAAACGCGTTTTTGGGAATGAAGGATCTCACAGGAGGAACGGGAGCGATTGATCGAGCTCTTGAAGGAGATCTTGCCAAGTTCATGAAGGAGGACTCGTTCAAGGCAAAACTCGGAGCCACATTTTTGATGCGTACGAACGGAAGGATTCCAGCGAAACGTATTTTGGTGGTTGGATTGGGCAAACAAGAAGAGTTGGATTTGGAAGCTGTGCGACAGGCGGCTGCGGCGAGTATGAATGTTGCCAAAGGTCTGAATGTGAAGTCTATTGTTTCGACCCTGCACGGAGTTGGAATGGGTGAATGGAAAACGGACGAATGTGCACAAGCGATGGTGGAAGGTGTGCGACTTGCGGCGTACAGCTTTGACACATACCGGTCGACAAAAAAGAAAAAGAGTTCCACGCAACATTTTGATATCGTCGTTCACCAAACACCAGACGTTCGACAAGCACAGAAGGGAATCGCGTTAGGTGAGCTCATGGCTCGTGGAACGCTGCTTGCGCGTGATCTTGTGAATACGCCCGCACAAGACATGCATCCGGAAACCCTGGTTGTGACCGCAAAAGAATTTACGAAAGGATCAGGATCGGTTCGGGTAAAGGTCTTTGATCGCTCCGCGCTTATGCGTATGGGAGCGGGCGGAATTTTGGGTGTTGCAAGGGGTTCAGACCATCCGCCGTTTCTTGTACATCTGGTGTACAAACCAAAAAAGGCCACGAAGAAGCGTGTGGCGCTTGTCGGAAAGGCGGTGACGTTTGACTCAGGTGGACTCTCCCTCAAACCGGCGGACGGCATGATGACCATGAAGTGTGATATGGCTGGAGCTGCCGCGGTGCTGGGAGCGTTCTCCGTTATCGCGGACGTCGCTCCGGCGTGTGAAGTGCACGGTATTTTCGGGGCGGTTGAGAATATGCCCAGTGGCAAAGCAATCCGTCCAGGCGATGTGCTCACTTCCATGAACAAGAAGACGATTGAAGTGCTCAACACGGATGCGGAAGGTCGGTTGACCCTTGCCGATACCTTAACGTATGCCACCAAACAAAAACCGCAGGCGATCATCGACTTAGCAACGCTCACAGGTGCCTGCATGGTTGCCTTGGGTGAAGAGATCACGGGAATTATGTCAAATAACGACGATCTCGCATCTCGGATTTTGACAGCCTCAAGAACCGCTGGGGAAAAAATGTGGCGCTTACCGCTTGAGAAAAATTATCGAAAGCTTCTCAAGAGCGAGGTGGCTGATTTGCAAAACATTGGTTCACGTTGGGGGGGAGCCCTGACCGCCGGATTGTTCCTGGAGGAATTTGTCCAGAAAACCCCTTGGGCGCATCTGGACATTGCTGGCCCTGCCTTTGCCGAACGCGAGATTGATCCGTATACAAAAAAAGGGGCAACAGGTCATGGTGTCAGAACATTATTGAGTTATTTGAAGCGTCTCTAAAATTCTATGTCCGTCACCGTCTATTCCACTTCAACCTGTCCCTTTTGCAAACAGACAAAGGCGTATCTTCAAGAGCACAAGATCGAGTTTACGGACATCGATGTGATGAACGACCAGGAGAAGGCGCGAGAGATGATTCAGAAATCTGGCCAAATGGGCGTGCCTGTTATCGATGTCGGAGGTAAGATCGTCATCGGATTTGATCAAAAGAAACTCGCAGAGCTGTTAAAGATTACGTAGCCTCATTAGGCTTTTCCGAGAGTCTTGCCGCCTTCTGTCCAATCGACAGGACACAGCTCGCCAGTCTGAAGCGCTTTGAGAACGCGCAAGGTCTCATCGACACTACGGCCGACTCCTAGATCGTGGTAGAGCGCGTAACGCAGGATGCCTTCTGGATCGATGATGAACGTCCCGCGAAGCGCAATCCCTTGCTCGGGCAGGAGCACACCGTAGTCCCAGCTCATGTCGCGTGTGATGTCGGAGAAGAGCGGAAAGTTGAGATCACCCAGTTCCTTGAGCCAAGCTTTGTGTGAGTGAACGGAATCCGTTGAACCGCCAAGCACGTCCGCGTCTAGCGCCCTAAATTCATCGTAGCGTTTTGAGAAACCGGTAATCTCGGTGGGGCAAACGAATGTGAAATCGAGCGGGTAGAAAAAGAGGACGAGCCACTTGCCTTTGTAATTTTCGAGTTTTGCACGAGAGAACTCACCGCCTTTGACAACAGCTTCAACATCAAAATGTGGTGCGGGTTTGCTTACTTGCGCCATGTGAGGCGCAGGCATGTCTTCCATGAATTCGTCCATAAGAGAAAGATTAGGAGAGTAAAGGATTCGTGAGTATGGTAACGTATTGAATACGTCAGTCAATCCAAATCGTTGCTATGTCGCGAAACACTTGGGTTTTTCTTTTCGTCTTTGCTCTGCTCGGGAGTGGAATTTTTTTGTATCAGGATCGATTCTACCGCACGCCAATCGTGATAGAGCAGCAAGAGCCCTACGAAATCGTGCTTGGAACCGCGCACAAGGACGACATCCCTGCGATCGATGATCCCGCATACGAGTCTGTTGCAAGCGCGGATGTGTATCTCAATGACACGGGTTACGGAGCAGCGGTCGAGGTCGGAAGCCTTGCGAGGTTCTATCCGTTTCAGATTCTTGTTTGGCATGAAGTCGTCAATGAGACGCTGAACGGACGTGATCTTTTAGTGACGTTTGATCCGCTTACGTTTACGAGTGCCGTCTACGATCGAACGGATACTTTTGGTATCTCGGGGAAACTTTGGAACAGCAACACGCTCTTGTACGATCGGACGACAGAGTCTCTATGGAGTCAGCTACGTGGAGAAGCGATCGACGGAACGCTCGCGGGAATCAAACTTACGCGATATCCATCACAGGTCATGACCTGGGCGGCGTTCAAGGAAGAATATCCGTATGGACAGGTGCTTTCTCGCGAGACAGGAGTCGATCGCGATTATACACAGGATCCCTACGGGGAATACTCCCAGACCGCAGCGATTTGGTTTCCGCTTGATCACGCAGATGTTCGATTGAGTCCAAAATCGTTCGTCTTGGGAGTGGAGCGAGAAGAGAAAACAATAGCGTTTCCTGTAGACAGCTTCGAAGAATTTGATACGATTCTAACACTCGTTGAAGAAAACGACGTCTTGGTTCCTTCCTACTGGTTCGCGTGGGCAGCCATGTATCCAGACAGCCAGATTTATTCACTGGAAGAATAGCTATGTCAACGCTTTTTGTTGTTGCCACACCCATTGGAAATCTGAGTGATATGAGCGAGCGCGCGAAGACGATGCTCGCTTCGGTTCATACAGTATTGTGCGAGGACACGCGTGTGACCGGGAAGTTGTTACACCACTTTGGGATCAAGACACCGATGATGTCCTATCACCAACATTCTGGTGACGACAAAACGAAAAAAATTCTTGATTTGCTTGAACAGGGGCAGAACCTCGCGCTTGTCACGGACGCAGGAACACCAGGCATCAGCGACCCCGGTGGCAAACTTGTAGCGGCAGTCGTGAGTCATTTCAAGAAAACGGGTGACAATTTTTCGCAGGTGAGAAAAATAGTCACCGTCCCTATCCCCGGATCGTCTGCTCTCGTGGCCGCCTTATCGATTGCCGGTATGTCAGCTGACGAGTTTGTCTTCCTAGGTTTTCCTCCCAATAAAAAAGGACGACAGACCTACTTTGACCGTCTCGCGAGAATCGAGTCGACGGCTGTCCTGTATGAGAGCACACATCGTATTTTCAAGTCGCTTGAGGAGATCGACAAACGTACGCCGCAGCGTCATCTGGTGGTGTGCCGTGAACTGACAAAACTCCACGAAACCATTTATCGCGGGACAGCCGCCGAAGTGAGAGAGACGCTCACATCGACGAGTAGCAAAGGCGAATTTGTCATCGTGCTCGCGCCCTTATGAACTACTACATCACCACCACGTTGCCGTATGTAAACGCCAAGCCGCACATCGGGTTTGCGCTTGAGATTGTGCAGGCCGATGCCCTTGCTCGCTATCATCGTCTGCGCGGTGAGGAAGTGATCTTCAACACAGGAACGGATGAGCATGGTCAGAAAATTTACGAGAAGGCACTCGAGGAAGGGAAGGCGCCTAAGGCCTACGTCGATGAGTACGCGGCGAAGTTTGATGCGCTCAAGGAAGCATTGAATCTTTCGTACACACACTTTATTCAGACGAGTGATCCCAAGCACGAGGCGGCAGCGCAAGAATTTTGGAAACGCTGTGAAGCGCGCGGCGACATCTATAAGGCTCGCTATCAAGTAAAATATTGCGTTGGCTGTGAGTTGGAGAAGACCGATTCTGAGTTGGTCGATGGTCGATGTCCTGGGCATCCACTTCTTGAACTCCAGCTCATGGACGAGGAAAATTATTTTTTCAAATTTTCAAACTATCAGCAACCCCTGCTTGATCTGTACGAAAAGCATCCCGACTTTGTCGTACCAGAGAATCGTCTGCGCGAGATCAAGACGTTTGTCGAAGGAGGATTGAAGGACTTTAGTATCTCGCGCATCGCGTCCAAGATGCCTTGGGGCGTGTCTGTTCCTGGAGACGAGAGTCATGTGATGTATGTCTGGTTTGATGCGTTGGTGAATTATATTTCGACCCTTGGGTGGCCCGATGAGAGCGGCACGTTCACGTTCTGGCCAGGCGTTCAAGTCGCGGGAAAAGATAATCTGCGTCAACAATCCGCCATGTGGCAGGCCATGCTGTTGTCTGCGGGTGTGGCGCCAAGCAAGCAGATTTTTATTCACGGGTTTATCACCTCAGGCGGACAGAAGATGAGTAAGAGTCTGGGCAACGTGGTAGATCCGTTTGATGAAGTAGCCGAGTACGGAACGGACGCGTTGCGCTATTATCTCCTTCGAGAAATTCCATCACATGACGACGGCGATTTTTCTCGCGAGCGTATGGAGGAACGCTATGCGGAGCTGGCGAACCGATTGGGTAATCTCGTGAGCCGCGTGGCTGCCATGAGTGTGAAATACTTTGAGGGCAAACTCGACGACGCGCAGATTGACTGGTCGGCTCGACAAAAGGCGCTCGATGAGGCGATGAGCCAGTACGACTTCAAAGTGTATCTCGACGAAGTCTTTGCGGTGGTGGATGAGGTAAACGAGGAAGTCGACAAAAAGGAGCCTTTCAAGTTGGTGAAACAAGACGAAGCTGCGGCAAAGCAGGTGCTCTCCCAGATCGCCTCACAGATTCGATGGATCGGAACAACTCTCGCTCCCGTTCTTCCACACACCAGCGAGGAAATCCTTAGACGATATGGTACGATAATCGTAACGGGGGAAAGTTTGTTCCCACGTCGAGACCAGTAATCCTATGGGCTTCATTGACATAGTTCTTATCGTCATCGTTGGTGCGTTCGTCTTCTTCGGACTCTTTTTTGGTCTTGTGCACACGCTCGGTTCACTGCTGGGAACCATCATCGGAATCATTTTTGCGTCGAGGCTTGTGGATCCAGCGTTTGAGACGTTCGGATTTTTGTTTGGGGGTGGAACGATCGCGAGGATCGTTATGTTCATCCTGATCTTTTTCATCATCACGCGGCTGATCGGAATTGTATTCTGGTTCGTCGGAAAGATTTTTAACGTGCTCGCCTGGATTCCGTTTGCTCGTTCATTAGATAGACTTCTGGGTGGGCTGTTCGGATTTGTGGAAGGCGTGATCGTTGTCGGAGTCATTTTGTTTTATGCCATGCAGGTGCTTCCCGATGACACGCTTCGAACCACGCTGGAAACGTCCGCGGTGGCGAATTTTTTGGTTGCCACAATGAGCATCCTACAAGTTTTTTTCCCAGAAGCGGTGCAGCAAGCCGTTGAGTCTGCCGCTGATTCCACGGCTGAGGCTATCCCAGAACCTGCCATGCCGTGATATGAAACTTATCGATTCACACTGCCATGTACACTTCAACGCATATCGGGAAGATATGGAAGAAGTGATTAAGAGGACCCTCGACCGCGGGGTTTTTATGATTACGGTTGGGACGCAGAAAGATACATCTAAGTACGGACTTGAGGTGGCACAGCGCCATGAGGGAATGTGGGCGACCGTAGGTCTTCACCCGAATCATACGGTCGAGCAGGAGTTTTGGGACGATGATGAACTTCCGCCAGAAGAGCAGACTACACCCAAGATCAAGACACGCGCGGAGGCGTTTGATATGCGCTATTACCGTGAGCTTGCAATGCATCCGAAATGCGTCGGCATTGGAGAGTTTGGATTGGATTTTTATCGGATTCCCGAGGGTGTGGATCGTGCACAGGTCATTCGTCGACAAGAAGAGACTATGCGGGCGCAGTTTGACCTTGCAACAGAGGTGAACAAGCCTATCGTGATTCATTGTCGGGACGCCTATCCACAGCAAGCCATCATGATTCGTGAGGCGATCGGGGCAGGGAAGTTGGCTCGACGAGGAGTGATCCATTGTTTTTCAGGGACTCTTGAAGAGGCACAGGCTTTCATCGATTTGGGTTTTTACATCTCGTTCAGTGGAATCCTCACGTTTGCGAAAAATTTACAAGAAGTTGCAAAAGTTTTACCGCTTGATCGGCTACTCGTTGAAACCGATGCACCATATCTGACCCCAGCACCGGATCGAGGAAAGCGCAATGAGCCATGGCGGGTCGAGTACGTCGCGCAAAAACTTGCGGAGCTCAAAGGGGTGACATTTGAGGAAGTGGCAGAACAAACCGTGAAGAATACAAAACAAATTTTCGGCCTTTAACTTGTTGTCATTTCGAGCGAGCGAAGCGAGTCGAGAAATCTTAAATTCGAGATCCCTCGGCTCCCGTTGGTCGCTCGGGATGACACTTTTTTGTAAATGAAAACCCCGACGATCTCTCGATGTCGGGGGCGTTGAGCGCGTGGCTCAGGTGGTGGTGGGCTGATCGCCGGTGGCCTCGGCGGGAGCCTCGGGGGGCGAGGACTCGACCGGGGGCGGCTCGGGCGGCGTCGGCGGGGGCGCCATTTCGATTCCGGCCGACCTGGCCAGGGCGAGGAGGAGTGCCTTGCGGGTCTCCACCAGCACCCAGCATTTTGGATCCCAGACCTCGATGCCGTGGTCTTTGGCGTTCTTGCTCCCGATGATCGCCGCGGCGAGGAGGTCCTCGCTGGTCGCGTCGTGTGCGGTCCGGAGCAACTCCGGCGTGGGCTTGGCACCCAGGATGTCCTGTAGGGACAGGCCGGGGTTTTCCTGACCGCCGGAGCCCAACATGTGGACGAGCTGGTCGCGCGCTTCGCGGATGGTACCACGGGCGCCGTCGACCAGGATCTTCTCGATCGCACGCATCTGCCGGCGGGCGAGATCCTCGGAGGCGTCCGCCTCGAGGTCCCCGCGGCTGCGCAGGTTCACGATGATCGGGTGATCGTCGGTGATCGGGGCGGTCAGGAGTCGGGTCACGATACCCTTCACCTCGAACGGGCTGCAGGAGTAGAGCGTGAGCCCCAGTGCCGCCATCGCGTCGATCGGATCCTGCTCGGCACGGATGACGTGTTGATCCACACGGGTGTTCGCACCCCAGATTCCGTCGATCTGCTCGACGTCGATCCAGGACCACATTTCGTTGATGGCGAGCTTGTGAGGCTCGTAACGTCCACCGCGCTCTGGCTCGATGAGCTTGAGACCCTTGCCCAGCGCGAGGGTCTTGCCGACCAGGTCGCCCAGGATCCAGCGCTTCACGTCCTTGCGAACGTTGATGGCGCCGGCTTCCTCGCGGTCACGCGGCGGCTTGAGGATCCCCAGCATTCCGTCTCGTACCAGAGGATGACCCTGCGGACGGTACTTGAGGACACGCCGGCCGAACTGGTTGTGCGCGATGGGCGTCACGAGCTCGGAGGCGACCGGGTAGGACTTGTCCTGCTCGCCGCGGCGCTTAACCAGCTCGTTCCATCGAGCCACGGTCTCGGGTCGCGCGAGCGCGGCCGGGACGGCGCGGTAGGTCGACTTGTCGTTGTCGAGGATGTCCTTCCAGGTCCACGGATCGAAGTCACGGAACAAGAAGCTGATCATTCCGTCGACGCCGTCGTAGACGACGTCACCGCCCTGCTGACGGGGCTTGACGTAGGGAACCAGAAATCCCTTGCCGTCGCACAGGACGAGCGGCCGAACCGTGATCGCGCTCTCGTCCGGGAGCTTGGTCTGGCCACGGACCGTGTAGGGCCAGCGCTTCTCGGTGGTGAGGATCACGTCGCCGTCGCCGTCGTACTGGTACTGCCCGTCCCTGATCGCGGGGATCAGGATCTCGGTGGGGTACTTGGACACGTCGGCACGCCAGTCGACGCCAGCCATGTGGGGAACCTGGTCGTTCTCCGCGCTCATGACGAGGCGGGTCTTGAGGAAGTCGATCCGATCCTGCCGGGTGACCTTCACGCGCTTGGTGCCACCCTTGCCGTCGTCCTCGTTGCGAACGGAGGGTATCATCTTCCAGATGATACCCTCGATGAGATCGAGGGTGAGCAAGAGAGAGCGGCCAGTCCGCGAGAGCGGGATTGGAAGCAATTTCGTGGGGGATTGACTCATGGCTTCTCCGGATGGTGTGCGAGGTCGGCCTCGCACGGGGTTGTACGGAACACTGGTCGTAAAAACGCCAGGGGCGGAGATTAGCAAGGAAAACCACGAATGTCAACGCAGTTTCATTTTCTGTTATTGATTGAGAACAATTTTCAATAAAACGATCATTTTTTGAGTCAAAAATGATTGACAAACATCTCGCTGGCTGTTAGTCTTCACGAGTTCTTTCTGGAGTTCACGCATGACTTTGGTAAATGCTGTACTAGCGTTTTTCGACCGATCCACGCCAGCAGGTGTGGATTTCACTCAGGCCTTTGCCCTCGCCAAAGGCAAGAAAGATACGGATTTGACTCCGCAGGACGTGGCGACACTCGACGCGATTGCCGACGTCTTCCAGGACTTCTGCAGCGACCCCGCGGTCTGGCTTGCGACCGCCTCTTCAAGCGATCCGCGACGCTCGTGGTGGGAGAAGCTCGCTCTGGCGCTGGGCGCAACGGTGTCCACAGGTTCCGAAGGGAGTCGTTCAACGTCCCAAGGAGGATCTGGTGCAGCGCCGCCGCAGGGTGATCCAGAACCAACTGGAGGAATCGATCCCGATGCGATGGTCAACGCCTCGCGCAGAGTTCCTTCTTCGGGAACAGGTGGTGGAAAAAGCAGGGTTGTCGTCGGTAACGGTGAGGACGATCCTCCCAAACGCGAAAGGAGTCCGCGCTCAGAGCGTGCACCAGAACGTGATCAGCCGCCCAAGCCACCTGAGCCACCCAAACCCCTCTTCGTTCCCAGCCGCGATGTTCCACCTGAGGCCGTGGAAGTTCTCAAGAGCGCTCCCTACAAGCGTTGGCGAGACCTCATCATCGCTGCCTACACGATGCGTGGAAGCTCTGACCAGGCAACCAAGACGCGTGTAGAAGCAGAGATAATGGAGATTCCAAGTCTCCTGCGCAGTCTGGAAAAAAGTCGGGAACTGTTTGCTCCCAGAGCCGCTGTCCAGCTTCGACGAATGGCGGAAGCGCTCCAAGCCGGCCGCCACCAGAGCGAAACCGCGTGGTTCAAGGCCAACTTCGTGACCGGCACCTACGCCGACTGACCGACGCACACACGCAGTGCGTCTTTTTCTTTGTTCTGGGGACAATTTTTCGAGATTCTGTTGACCCTGAGACATTTATCCGGTACACTGGCGGCGCCTTTGTTTATGAGTGATGCGAAGTATTACAGGCTCGCCGGACGCATCTTTGCTGACTTTAGCGGCACCATTGCGGTACCCGCCGTCCTTGCAGCCCTTTTGGGAAAATGGCTCGATGATCGCTATGGCACAGAACCTCGCTACCTGATCCTCCTTCTTGTTGTCGCTTTTGCTCTAACCGTTTATGCGGTCGTCAAAAAGGCGAACGTGTACAGGAACGCCTACGAGCGTCTGATGAACGAATCGAAGTAACGTATGGAATTGCTCATCCCACCAGCTGCGGCCGAACCCCTATTCCATGTCGGAAGTTTTCCAATTACCAATGCAATGATCAACGGCTGGATTGCCGTATTTTTTTTCCTTGTGGTCGCGTTTGTGGCAAGTCGCCGCAAGGGTCTTGTGCCAAAGGGCGTGCATAACCTAATCGAAGGAACGATCGAGTTCATGCTCACAGAAACGCAGAAGGTGACGGGGGACGCCAAGCGCGCAAAGCAGTTTCTTCCGATTGTCGGTACGATCTTCTTGTTTATCCTCTTCTCGAACTGGTTAGGACTCTTGCCTGGAACCGGATCAATTGGTGTCTGGGGTTTACACAATGGGGAAGTTGAACTTATTCCGCTTTTGCGTCCAGCCGCGAGCGATCTCAATCTGACGCTTGCCATCGCCCTGTTTGCGGTTATCACATCGCACATCATCGGTTTGCTCACGCTTGGTCCAGCAACGCATATCAGCAAGTTCGTGAACATCCGTGGAATCATTCGATCGCTAAGAAAGGGCCCCATGGCTATCTTGGTCGCGCTTATCGAGTTTGCAGTTGGGCTTCTTGAGATCGTCTCAGAGGTGGCCAAGGTCCTTTCCCTGTCGCTGCGATTGTTCGGCAACATTTTTGCTGGAGAGGTCCTCTTAACCGTCATGCTCGGGATTCTTGCCTACTTCTTGCCGATCCCGTTTATGTTTTTGGAGATTTTGGTGGGAGCCATCCAAGCGACGGTGTTCGCCATGCTGACGCTCGCGTATCTCACGGTGGCGACGCAGGATCATGGGCATGAAGAAGAAGCACATGAACCCGCCCATGCTTAACCTTATCCATAACTCAATTAACAACTAATCATTCACCTATGGATGCAGAAACACTCATCCCTCTTGCCAAAGCGATCGCGATCGGTGTCGGAGCTCTGGGCCCTGGTATCGGTATCGGTTTGATTGGAGCCAAAGCCATGGAGGCGATCGGACGCAATCCTGAAGCCGCTGGAAAAGTTTTCGTTCCCATGCTGTTGAGCCTGGCGTTCGCGGAAGCGATTGCCATTTACGCACTCGTCGTGTCGTTTACCCTTTAAACGACTATCGACTGATAGCCGCGACCTGTTCGCGACTGTCGGTTGCTACAAAACTATGTCTACTGAAATCCAACAAACAGCAGAAGCGGCTCAACAGGTTGTCGAAGCCACAGAGGCGAGCGGCGGACTTGGAACACTTGGAATCAACCTCAAAATTTTTTTCGCCCAGTTGCTCAACTTTGCGGTTGTGCTCTTTGTGCTCTGGAAGTGGGCGTACAAGCCGATTGTCAAATTATTGGAGGAGCGCCAGGAAAAAATTGAACGCAGCGTGAAACAAGCGGATGAAGTGGAAAAACGCGTCCATGAGCTCGAGTCTGAACAAAAGGCGGTGATCGCCACCGCAAAGTCAGAAGCCGCAAAAATTCTTGACGAAGCTCGAGGAGCTGCCGAAGATCGAAAGAAAGAACTTCTCAGCAAGGCAAAAGAGGAAGTGAAGGGAGTCGTCGTCCAAGGGAAAGTTCAACTTGAAGCACAGAAGGATCAGATGATTCGTGATGCACGGGAAGAGATTGCGGCCATTGCGGTTGAAGCGGCTCGCAAGATTCTTGCCGACGGTGTGGATGAAAAGAAAGCCACGAAACTCGCAGAGGCCGTCGTCGACAAGATGCGCACCTAGTATGAAACGTAATGAGAAACAACTTGCCCGCGCGTTTGTCACGGCTCTTGAGGGAGCGACAAGGCTCCAGGTCGATGGCGCCGCTACAGAACTGGTTGCGCTGCTTGCCTCACGTAACGAAGTCCATCGAGTGAAAAGCGTGATCGAAGCGATTGAGACGGTGTGGCGAGAGACCTACGGAGCGGGAACAGTGAAGATTGAGACCGCCCATCCGCTCACGGCCGCACTGCGAAAGAAACTCGAAGCTTTGGCGCCGGGCGCACAGATCAAGGAAAACGTACGAACAGAAATCATCGGCGGAGCGAAACTCCGCATCGACGAGACAATCATAGATGGCTCTATTGAAGGACATCTCGCACATCTGAATCAGGCACTTAGAAACGCATGAATCGTATGACAACCAAAACAGATATCATCGACGCGCTTAAAGGAGCGCTCCAAAACTTCCATACAGAAGCCAAACAAGAAGAAGTAGGAACGGTTATGGCGGTGGGGGATGGAACCGCTCGCATGAGTGGACTTTCTGGAGCCAAAGCCTCTGAGATGCTTGAGTTTCCAGGCGGCGTGTTTGGTGTCGTGTTGAACCTCGAGGAAGACAGTGTGGGAGCGGTGGTGTTGGGAGAGGCTTCCAAGATCAAAGAAGGGGACACGGTGAAAACGACCGGACGCATTTTGTCCGTGCCGATTTCAGATGACGTGCTTGGTCGCGTGATCGATCCGCTCGGGAACCCCGTTGATGGAAAAGGAAAGCTCAGCGCCAAAAATTTTTATCCTATCGAGAAAATTGCTCCAGGTGTGATGACACGTAAGTCCGTGGGCGTTCCGCTCCAGACGGGTATCAAGGCCGTGGATTCCATGATTCCGATCGGTCGTGGGCAACGGGAGCTCATTATTGGAGATCGACAGACCGGAAAAACGGCCATCGCCATCGACACGATCATCAACCAGAAAGGCCAAAACGTGAAATGTATTTACGTCGCGATTGGACAGAAGGAATCAAAGATCGCCAAGATCGTGGCCAAGCTCGAAGAGGCTGGGGCGATGGAGTACACGACCGTTGTGGTTGCTGGAGCTTCTGATCCTGCGGCGCTTTCTTATATTGCGCCGTTCACCGGCTGCACCATTGGAGAATACTTCATGGGCAAGGGAGCAGATGCCCTTGTTATTTACGACGACCTTTCAAAACAAGCATGGGCGTATCGCGAAATTTCGCTCCTGCTTCGCCGCCCCCCAGGTCGTGAGGCGTATCCAGGGGACGTATTCTATTTGCACTCACGTTTGCTCGAGCGCGCTGCTCGGCTCAACGAGGAGAACGGCGGGGGATCACTTACCGCGTTGCCGATCATCGAAACCCAAGCAGGCGACGTTTCTGCCTACATTCCAACCAACGTCATCTCCATTACCGACGGACAGATTTATCTTGAGACGGATCTTTTTTATCGAGGAATTCGACCGGCGCTTAACGTGGGATTATCCGTTTCTCGCGTGGGATCGGCCGCGCAAACAAAGGCCATGAAAAAGGTGGCTGGGAAATTACGTCTTGAACTTGCCCAGTTCCGCGAGCTTGAGGCGTTTGCGCAATTCGCCACCGACCTTGACGCGGGGACTCGACAACAGATTGAGCGTGGACGCCGACTCACAGAACTTCTGAAACAACCACAGTACCAACCACTCCCATTTGAGGCACAGGTGGCAGTACTGTTCGCGGCGATCAACGGATATCTCGACCAGGTTCCGGTGGAGAAGATCGTCGAGTGGGAAGAAGCATTCCAGCAGTACTTGCTCTCGTCAGGAGTTGACGCGATGAATATGTTGAAGAGTGAAAAGGCCATCACGGATGAAATTGAAGTAGGGCTGAAAAAGTTGATTGAAGATTTTAATCAGACTTTTAATTGATGTTGGGGGTCAGGTATGGCTGTTCAAACCAGAGCCATTAAACGTCGGATCAAGTCCGTCAAGAACACCCGAAAGATCACCAAAGCCATGGAGCTGGTTGCGGCCAGCAAAATGCGCAAGGCCGTGAACGCGGTGGCTCTGTCGAGGCCCTACTCGAAACTTGCTTGGAATACCGTGAGGGCGATCGGGAAACGGGTAGACACCTCATTGCATCCGCTCTTGCGGTCCCGTCCAGAGGTAAAAAATGTTCTGCTTCTGCTCATCACCTCTGATCGTGGACTCGCCGGTGGGTTCAACACGAACATCTTGCGTAAAACGCGGGAGGCGATCAAGAATCTGGGCGATGGCATCGGGATTGAAACAATCTGTATCGGCAAGCGCGGGGCGGACGCCATGCGCCGAATGAATCTCACGGTCATGGCAAGCTTCCAAGAGATTACAAACAACACCAAGTTTGAAGAAGTCCTTCCAATCGGACGACTCGTCATTCACGAATTCAGTTCTGAGAAGTTCGATAAGGTACTCGTCGCGTATACGGACTTCGTGAGTCCTGTCACACAGACACCGATGATGCTCGAGTTGTTGCCACTTGGAGCGGAAGCAGAGGAAGGACAAGAAAAAAAAGAAGGACAAAGAAGTACGGAGTACACCTTCGAACCCTCGCCGGATCTCGTGCTTAACAAGATCCTTCCGAGGCTTGTCGAGACCATGGTGTATCAGGCGGTACTCGAATCCGCGGCTTCCGAACACTCCTCCCGCATGATGGCTATGAGAAGCGCCTCCGATGCGGCGGGAGAAATGATCGATGACCTCACATTCACGTTTAACCAAGCTCGTCAGGCCGGCATTACCCAGGAGATCGCAGAGATCTCCAGTGGAAAAGCCGCTCTCGAAGGCTAATATGAACCTCGCCGTCATTGCGAGCGACCGTAGGGAGCGAAGCAATCCTAGAAGATTGCTTCGTCGGTCGATGATCAACTCCCTCCTCGCAATGACGAGGGTGAGTAAGGAATACATATGAAAGGAACAATTTCACAAATTATCGGACCGGTCGTGGACGTTCACTTCGGGGGAGAGGAGCTTCCCGAGATTTTGACGGCGCTTGAAGTGGATCGTGATGACGGAGCCCTGACACTTGAGGTCGCACAGCATGTTGGACGCGGGGTCGTGCGTACTATCGCCATGTCGACAACCGACGGGCTCACGCGAGGCATGGAGGTGAAGAATACGGGACGCGCGATTGCCGTGCCGGTTGGTCCAAAGACGCTTGGCCGCATGCTCTCCGTCACAGGGCAACCGATCGATGGCCTTGGCGATCTGAAAACAGATCGCCAGGATCCTATCCACCGTGACGCCCCTGCGTTTGCTGATCAAGCGACAAAAGACGAAGTGTTTGAAACAGGCATCAAGGTCATCGACCTCATTTGTCCTTTCTTGAAAGGGGGAAAAACAGGACTCTTCGGTGGAGCGGGTGTTGGAAAGACGGTTCTCATCCAAGAGCTCATCCACAACATCGCCAAGGAACACGGAGGCTATTCCGTGTTTGCCGGAGTCGGAGAGCGGACCCGTGAGGGAAACGACTTGTATCAGGAAATGAAAGAGTCTGGTGTGCTGGACAAAACAGCTCTCGTGTTCGGTCAGATGAATGAACCTCCAGGAGCTCGCGCTCGCGTGGCGCTCACGGGTCTTACGCTTGCGGAATATTTCCGCGATGACGAGGGTCGTGACGTGCTTTTGTTCATCGACAACATTTTCCGATTCACCCAAGCCGGTTCTGAGGTGTCGTCTTTGCTTGGACGTATTCCTTCTGCCGTGGGATATCAACCAAACCTCGCCACAGAAATGGGCGCCATGCAGGAGCGCATTACCTCAACTAAGAAAGGATCGATTACATCCATTCAGGCCGTGTACGTTCCAGCGGACGACCTCACCGACCCAGCGCCAGCGACGACCTTCGGACACTTGGACTCGACCGTCGTGCTTGCGCGTTCCCTTGCAGAGCTTGGTATCTACCCAGCCGTCGATCCACTGGACTCCAGCTCCACCATTCTTGATCCAAACATTGTGGGCGAGGAGCACTACAACACCGCTCGTGGCGTGCAGAAGGTGCTTCAGCGTTACAAGGACCTCCAGGATATTATTGCTATCTTGGGTATGGATGAGCTTTCTGACGAAGACAAGCTCACCGTTTCCCGTGCCCGAAAGATTCAGAAGTTTCTTTCCCAGCCATTCTTTGTCGCCGAGCAGTTTACCGGCTCAGCTGGAAAATATGTAAAGCGCGAGGACACGGTACGATCGTTCAAGGGCATACTTGATGGTGAGTATGACCATATTTCCGAGGCCGCATTTTACATGAAGGGATCGATCGACGAGGTCGTCGAGGCAGGAAAGTAGTTATGAAAAAACTCCATCTTTCCATTGTCACACCAGAGCGAATCGTCTATGAGGACGAGGTGGATTCAGTTTCGGTGATGACGGACATGGGGGAGGTGACGGTTCTTCCAGATCACATTCC
>CAZELN010000009.1:0-1165 GCA_964513275.1 uncultured Gammaproteobacteria bacterium | reverse complement strand
CGGCACCGTGTGGCCATGAAACGAAAGAAGTATCGAGACGTCGGAAAAACGTCTTAGACAGAAAAACAGAGTTATCCTCTGTTTTTTGATTGTTCCATTGAGATTTTGCCATTTTCTTTAAAAATGGCTTGAAAGATTCCTTATTCTGTGCTACTATTTTGCGTCGTCGATTCTGGAAACAGATTAAACCTACGGAGACTCAATGGCGGCTGCCTTCACTGATTTTGACCTCAGCGTCGTCACGACTCTTCGCGAGGCGGGCGTTCTGGAGGACATGAACGGCCATAGCCTCGACTTGGGTCGTGGCGTGATCGTCATTCGCTGCCCCGACGGCGACCAGATGCTCGACCGCATCGAGCATGATCGACGCGTCGCCATCGAGGCCGGGGTCACACCTCGGATCCACCTGCTCACCTGCCACGGTGGGTGCATGGCGATCGCCGCCAATTCCCCACTGTACCCAGACATGGGGATCGACAGGTTTCTCCTCACTCAAATCGGCGAGGCGGTGATGCTCAAGGGCATTCACGTGATCTCGGCGGAGATCCATCTGCCCTGCGGGAAGGCAGCAAGTCTCGGTCTCACGATTCTGGATCAGATCGTCCTCCAAATGTCTGCTAAACCGCGGATTAAGGAGATCGACCGAACTAACAAGGTTGTGTGTCGCGTCCACATCGACTACCCCGACGGACGAAAGCGCACCTACTTCATTTCCCGCAACCGCTGGATCCGGTTCTGGCGGGAAAAGGGACGTGACCTCTGGGGTGAACGCTTCAAGATCGACCCCCTGCAGACCCTGGGTGTGGAATCAAGCATTTCTGCGCTCGCCTAGTCCAGTTCCTGGACGCAAGCCGTTCCTGACGCACAGGGCGGTTTTCTTTTTCCTTAGAATTATCCACTTTTTTGACCATTGATTTGTTTAGCTTACAGGTCTATAATCTCCGCTGTTTTACAATGTATGTATATTCTCAAGCTTTTTCGGACCCTGTTTCTTGGTTCTAAAGTAACGGAAGAGAGGTCTGTATTTGCGTCTACAGATGAGTCGATGCTGACAGCAGGGGCAGAGCTCAAACAGATTATTGATTCCCTCTACGGCGGCAGGTCACTGCGTATCCGCGCCGTTGATGGGGGATCGACAAATGCAGAAGAGATCGAATTGACAGCC
>CAZELN010000008.1:22675-34985 GCA_964513275.1 uncultured Gammaproteobacteria bacterium | reverse complement strand
TATCTGCTGAACCTACTCATCATGACGACGATCCTGTACAGCTGGAGCTAATCAAGAAATTCAAATACCCGGGAGGCACCCGGGTATTTGTTATGACCAGATACCCAACCCTCGAGTCCGTGCTCCGAGGATCGCGATCTTTCGATCGAGATCGTCAAACTGGACTTTTGTCATGAGAGCTAAGTCTTCCAGATCTTCGGAAATGGAATCTACCTTCGTTTCAAGTCGATCAAACTTCTGATCGATTGCTTCAAACCTCCGATCCATTCTTTCAAACTTCTGATCCATTGTTTCGAACCGTTGGTCGACAGCATCAAATCTTCGGTCGATCGATTCGAACCGTTCATCCATTCTTTTGCAGAGATTTACCGTTAGGTTGTCCAAGGCATCCTTCAAATCTTTTTTGGTAATTGTCTCATTCATATCTTTTTTTGATTATAGCATAAGAGGACAGGGCCCGAGAGATCTGTCCTCGGGCCCATTTGCGTTAGCCGTTCATACTAGAGAGGTTGGCCTTGGGCAATCTTTTTCCTTGCTTCTGCAAATGCCCAGCCGACGCCATTCCGATTTCCGGCGTTAAATTGGTCTCGGGCAATACCGATGATGAAATCGCGGAATCGGCTGGTCTGTGCATCATCAAGTCCAAAGTTTTCTGAAAGCTCGTTTATTTTATCGCACAGGATCTTGTACCAATTGTTCTGTTGATTTTGCATAAAGGTTTTTGATTAAATCGACGACATATTCTCCAAGCAGGATCGAGACGGTCTCGGAAATCCCGTAGGCATAGGCCCTGCGCTCGACGGCTTCTTTAAGTTCGCGGGCGCTCACAACAACAGGAGCCATATTAGGCGCTGGCCGGTGTTAGGCGGCGGCGAGGCATATAGCGCCACAGAGCGAGCGCTCCGAGGGCAGCCACCGTAGAGAATAAGAGAATGAGTCCGGCGTTGGATCCTCCGTCCGGGGTCTCACTCATCGCAGCGGTCGCAACAGGAGCTTGCTCGGTCACAGAGATGTCGGCCGCCCCGCGCGGTCGTAGACGGAGTTCGTCATCGTAGGTGGTGAGTACACCTGTGACATTAATCGTGTCGCCACGCTCGAACTGGTTTGCGTCGATGGTAGGGTTGCTCTTGAGATAGACGGTGAGCGTGGCACCGAACTGCTCAATGACGAGTTTGTTCGTGTCGATCGACTGGATCATGCCAGTTGTCGTGAGAAGCATTCCAACGAGTGATTCGCTAACGTCTCCAATTGATACACTCGTTGCTCCGCTTTCAAACGACCCGCTGGCAGGCACGACACTCAAAGATCCAGAAAGTTTTACGCGACGTTCACCTCGACTCGTGCTCATCTCCCCACTGACTTGGACAATATCGCCGACCAGAAGCTCGGGAAAGTCGCTGCTGTAGAGATAGATTTGGATGCCGCCCGTCTCATCCTGAAGATAGAAGATCTGGGTTCCAAACATTCCTGGTGCAGCCGTAACGATTCCCTTAATGCTCACGTACTGTCCGTCGGATTTCTCCTGGGCCTGGGCTACGGTTATCGATTGCACAACACGCGAGCCTGTGGAGACATATGTGGCGGTCGTGTTGGACTCAGAGGCGTTCGATGTGGTCGTGGAAGTTGTGGTTGCGACAGGAGTCGACTCGGCAACGGTTGCTGCCACCGACCACGCCCAAGTTCCATTCACGAGGTCATAGGTTGCTCCCTTCGCCGACGTACTGTATGTCACAAGGTCAATGACCTCGCCATCAGGCGCGATCAGTTCGATGGTATCGCCACCGTTGTTGAGAGTGAGCTTTGATTCAGGACGGCCCAGGATGAATGTGACTCCAGCTTCAATCATGACGGAAGACTCGAACGTGTGTCGATCAGTCGACCCATCCTCGATGGACCAACCTTGAAGATCGATCGCTTCGGTTCCGATGTTTTCAATTTCGATGTATTCCTCTTCTTCATCAGAACCGGTGGCGTTTGGGTAGAGCGATACGAAACGGAGAGTCTTTATGAGTTCAACTTTTTCGACGATTTCTTCAACTTGAGATCCCTCGGCTTCACTCGCTTCGCTCGTTTCGCTCGGGATGACAGTTGATTCAGGTTCTTCTGCCGTCTCGACGACTTCCTCGATTTTTTCAACCGCTACGAAGATAAGATTCACGCTTCCAGGTGTTGGGAGCTCAGTGACTTCGAACGTCCCCCCATTGCGAGCAAGTGCCTCGCCGTCTTTTGGCGTTGGATAGCCTTCATTTCCATAGATGACGGACTCAACGACCGATCCATTCGCGTCTTTCAGTACAACGGTGTCGCCGTCGTTGTTGAGTTTGCCTTTGGGTTCTTCGATGAGCAGGTAGCCACCCATTTCGATGGTCATGTTGGAGAGATCTGTCGATCCGCCGCTCTCGTCTTCAATCGACCAACCTTCAAGGGATACTGGTGTATCTCCAGCGTTATAAAGTTCGATCCACTCAACCCCGTCCTCCAAAGGGTCGACGACGAACTCATTAATATGAATGTCGGTGACAACTGATACAGCCGTCTCCTCCACGACTACCTCTGCTTCAACTTCTTCCACGGTTTCTTCGACGATCTCCTCTACCACCACTGTTTCCTCGACCTCTTCTTCAGCGACATCGGTTACCTCCTCGACAGTACCTTCTATAACTTCCTCCACGATGGATTCCTCAACAATAGGTTCCTCAGTGGCAACCTCTTCAGCCGCAGTTCCTTCGACGACAACTTCTTCGACCACTTCCTCAATGACAGGTTCCTCAACCAGTTCCTCATCAACGGTCTCTTTGGGGACGTCTGATTCTATAGTCGCAAACGCAACCACACCAGGCGTTCCAAGGTCGTTCACTCCTTCGAGGAATCCTTGTGATGAATCCGCGTCGGCCCAGGATTCTGGCAGGGCGCCATCGCCTAGTCTGCTAGTTCGGACCATACTTCGGTATCGTCCATAATCAGAACTTGCAGTGCCGCCAGATCTTCCAGCGAAAGGAGCTCCGGCTCCTCCGGCCACATCGACGAGGGTATTTCCATTATCAAGGAGACGAAGATCGAATCCTCCATTTGGGAGGGACAGGGTGGCTGTGACAAAATTTGGTTGAGCCGCGAGCACGGTGTTTTCATGCGCGTATTCATAATTGGTGATGAGATAGGTTGAATGAGGTGCAATGGTGGCCCCTTCGGGCAACACTAAATCCTTCCCCGAGCTTCCGGCGCCGGTAACGGTCCAGCCAGAAAGGTCGATGGTCGCGTCGCTCACATTGGTGAGTTCGATCCATTCGTCTGAGGCTGAGATCGAAGACCCAGCCCAGGCGATTTCAGAGAAGACGATCGTCGGCGTGCTCGCTTGGATGCGTACTGGCAGTGCGGCGACGGTGAGTAACATGACGACCGCCAGCCATCGATAATCAAATAATTTCAACATAGTTTATTCTTTAGTTGTTAAGGAGCTCTGCAGAGCAATGTGCACAAAAAGAAAGACCCCTCTGACGCACACCCAGCTGAGCTGGGGAGACGTTGAAGGGGGTCTTCTTTTGTACGTTCATCACAACATAATTTTTTGTGTTGGTCAATCAACGCGGTCACTCATTCTGCACAAGGCTTCTCGCCACACACGCAAGACGTCTCTCAACTCAGCGACTATTTTTGTCCGCAAAAACAAAACCGCCCACTGGGGACGGATGAGATTTATTATTTCAGTTCTTCGACGATGACTTTCACTTCTCGTCGAAAGACATCGCGCATGAGGTCAAGATTTTTTGGAGAGGTTTCGTCGAGGAGGTCGTCGATACTTGTACCAAGCCAAGTGGCAATAGTCGAAAGCCCTGTTTCGTAGGGGGCGGGGAGTCTTCCATCATTCCGAATTTTCTTGAGATTCGCGAGTCGCCACAGATGACCCCTTTCGATCATGTAGATCATTTCCACGAGCATGGAAAGATCTTCCTCATCGCGTAAATTGTGGACGACCTCATGGACAATCAAAGAACGCTCTTGGTCTTTCTTGGGTTCATCGAGTTCATCGAACTGTTTTATCGAATCGACCGCCAAACGGATGAGCGCTCCTTGTGCAGCGTGTCCATCCCGTTTCGTCATTTCAACAAGAAACTGTCTGGGGGTTGGATAGCCTTCGCCAAACAGCCGGTTGAGATAGTCGACGGATTCATTGATCATGTCCCTGACCCGTTGCTCAATAGCTTCTTCATGTTCGATTCCTTTAGCCCATTCAATGGAAATTGCCGGCTTTCCTTTTTCAGGAGCCGATCCGGTTTCAAGTGGAACCCACTGTACGTTTGGTTTATTTTCTCGACTCATATTCATTTTTGTCCTTCCCATTCGTTATGGAACTGCTCGAGGAATTGTTCCATGAACTCGTGACGGCTCTGAGCGATGCCTTTGGCTGTGTCTGTGTTCATTCGATCTTTGAGCAAGAGAAGTTTTTCATGGAAGTGATTAATCGTGCTCCCGTTTGAGTGGAAGTACGCCTCCTTTGAGTCGTGTTGGGTTGGTTTCTGTTCAGGGTTGTACATCTCGCGATTCTTGTTTCCACCGTAAGCAAATGTCCGTGCGATTCCAATCGCGCCGATCGCGTCGAGACGATCTGCGTCCTGAACAATCTTTCCCTCAAGAGTCTCCATAGGAGTCGGTACGCCCGCGCCCTTGAAGGAGAGGGTTGAGACAATCGTGGTGACTGAATCAATGACCACTGGTTCGACTCCGTGTTCGGTAAGAATCTCTCGAGCAACTCGCGGACCAACAGTGTTATCGCCGTCATGAAACTTCCAATCAGCGACGTCATGCAGGAGGGCTGCGAGCTCCACAACGAAAAAATCTGCACGTTCAATTTCGCACAGATGTCTTGCCATGTTCCACACACGCACAATATGCCACCAGTCATGACCAGAACCTTCGCCCTCTAAGCGAGAGCGAACTTCAGTGGCAACGGAATCGATGATGCGTTGTTGTTCAACGGTCATATTCTTTGGTGGGCGAGGAGAGACTCGAACTCTCATACCTTGCGGCACCAGCTCCTAAGGCTGGCGTGTATACCAATTTCACCACTCGCCCGTACCTGAGCCGAGTCTATCGGGAAATAGCAGTGTTGGCAACGATTCATCTCGACATCAGTGCATTTTTCCGATACGCTCGAGGCACTATGCGCGTCATCCTTGTTCATGGCCTTAACGCCAATCCACAAAAACATTTTCACCCTTGGCTCTCAGCCGTCCTTCGCGACCGTGGATTTGAGGTGATTGTCCCCGAGCTTCCTTTGTCGATTCAAGATGAGGAAGGATTTAATCTGCCAAATATTATTGAGGTCATGAAGGATCAGGTGGGATACCTTAAGAGCGATGATATCTTGCTTGGTCACTCCCTTGGGGCGCTCGTGATTTTGCAGTATCTCGAGGCAGTCGAGATGACCGAGACGCCACGCGCCGTCATTTTAGTCGGACCACCGTGGAAGGTGTCGCGACCTGAACTTCGTCGTTTGTTTGTGGAGGATCTGGATGCCGAGGTGCTCATGTGGAAGGCGCGAGAATATGTCGTTGTACACTCCAAGGACGATACGATTGTTCCGTTTGAGCATGGTGAGAAGTTGGCACTTCAACTCAAGGCACGACTTGTCACAACACAAAGTGATGGACACTTTATGGAGGAGAAACATCCCGTGCTTCTGGAGGTCATTGAGGAGATTGCGAGGCGTCCGTTTGAGTTTGCTCCTGGCATGGCACTTCCAGACGATTACACCGACATTCAGATCCTGCTATGAGCCGACATTACGTTTTGGATTTTGATGGGACGTTGTTTGATACAGATGTTTTGTGGCGTTGGCTTGTGGATCGATTTACTCGCGAAGGGCTGGATGCTGAAGTGGTTCGCGATGTTGGAGAGCAGTTGTTCTCTTTAGAATATACCGTCGAGCGACACGCACGTGACCTTGGGTTAATGGAAGGGGTATTTCGTCCGATCGTGGAGGAGTTTGATGAGGTTACTCGTTCGACCAGTCCGTCTCTTGTCTATCAAGATGTTTTTCCATTTTTAGAAGCGATGCCTGTTGAAACCAAGAGCGTCTTAACGTTTGGTCATCCGAAGTTTCAGCGAGAAAAAATTGCCGCGGCAAAAGTTGATCAGCATGTGGGAGAGATTCGTATCGCTGGACCGGACTATCGAAAAGTGAAACATCTCGAAGAACTTCTTGCTGTATTGACGATACCCATCACATTCATCGACGATAACCCGCATGAGCTCGTGGCCGTTCATGAAGCGGGACTGCCTGTTGAACTTATTCGCATGCGACGCGATGGCGCGCGCCATTCCGTCGTCGATCACGAACTCGATAACCAAGCCTGGCGCGTGGTCAGATCGTTTGAAGAACTTGTATAAGAGAAACACCCTTCGAAGGGTGTTTTAGTAATGATAGGTTTTTCCTGTGAGTATCGTTCCGGCGCGGTAGAGCTGTTCCAAAAGAATGACGTAGGCCATCTCGTGGGGGAAGGTCATGGGAGAAAGCGAGAGGACATGATCGGCGTGTGTAAGGAGTGCGCGGTCGAATCCAAACGGTCCGGCGATCACGAAGGTGAGTTCTCGCTGGCCCCGCTCACTCCATGTAGTAAGAGTTTTTGCAAAGGCCATGGAGTCCATGGTTTTCCCGTCTTCAACGAGCATAATTGCCATGTCCTGCTTCTCAAGGACCTCTGCCGTGAGTTCATTCACGACCAGCTCCTTCACTTTCGCATACGGCCCTAATCTTTTCCTCAGTTCATCCACAAGGTCTTTTAGAGGCCCTCGTTTCATCTTTCCTACTGTAATTATCTTGATTTTTTGCATATCTCGACCCCTTGACACCTTCCATGGCTTCGACTAAACTGCCGGTGCATTTGAATTAAGGCTCGTGCTCGCTTGTCCCCAGAATACTTGATGGAAGAGAGGGATAGAAGCGGCAAGAGCCTACGGAGTTATTCCTATGATGAATGTAGCTAAAGCGTCACGATGATAGAGGTATCTTATCGTACAACTTTGGTTGCGATAAGACCGCCTCGGCGGTTTTTTTGTCACCTTGGGCCCAGAGCAGAGTCGATGAGACTGAACTCTGGTTCGAAGGAAAGAGGTAACGGATACCAGAATAGAACTTTCACAACTGAATAAAGGGTAGTGATATATCACGACTACGAAATGTAGATCGTGAATAGAGAATCAATCAATCGCTTCATTTTGAGAAAGTCGAATATGGAAGCGGTTGTAGAGCATCATTAAGAGCATACGGAGGATGGCTCGACAGAACGTGCCGAAGAAGGACGTAGCAGCCTGCGATAAGCTTCGGGGAGGTGGCAAGCAACCTTTGATCCGGAGATATCCGAATGGGGAAACCCCATGCGAGGAATGTCGCATGAACCCACACTGAATACATAGGTGTGAGGTCGGGAACCTGGGGAAGTGAAACATCTCAGTACCCAGAGGAAAAGAAAAAGTATTGATCACTTTACGTTTTCATCCACGAAGCACGTCGGATGGAAACGAAAAGTGATTCCATTCCCTCAGTAGCGGCGAGCGAACGGGGAACAGTCCAAACCTCTCTCATGAAGTCATGGCAAGCATGATAGGTACTTGTACCAATTGTGCAAGCGGTGGCGAAAGATGGAAGTCGTTGTGAGAGATAGGTGTTGTAAGGCTCCATGTCCGTTTCCTTCCAGGAGCGGGTGGTGAAATGAATATATAGGAGAATCTGCTGGAACGCAGAACCAAAGAAGGTGAAAGTCCTGTACACGAAATATCTTTCATTCATCATAGTGGAGAACCTTGAGTACTACGGGACTCGTGAAATCCTGTAGGAACCAGCCGAGACTATTTGGCAAGACTAAATACATGTTCTGATCGATAGTGAACAAGTACCGTGAGGGAAAGCTGAAAAGCACCCCGGAAGGGGAATGAAATAGTATCTGAAACCGTATGCTTACAAGGAGTCGGAGCCCGCAAGGGTGACGGCATTCCTATTGAAGAATGAGCCAACGAGTGTGCTGTGCGTCGCTTGCTTAAGTCCTCCGGGACGAAGGCGTAGTGAAAGCGAGCGTTAACCCGCGTGATCTTTCTCTCTACTTGATTCCAACCGCGAGTTCGCGGGTAGGAGTCGAGTAGAAAGATAGAGTGTGACGCGCACACGACCCGAAACCGGGTGACCTATCCATGTGCAGGGTGAAGCGGGTGTAACAACCCGTGGAGGCCCGAACCCACGACCTGTGCAAAAGTCGGGGATGACGCGTGGATAGCGGAGAAATTCCAATCGAACTCGGTAATAGCTGGTTCTCCCCGAGATAGTTTTTGGACTAGCGTCGGTAAATAACATAATGGGGGTAGAGCACTGAATGGGCTTAGCGGCTTCGGCTAGCGAGCCTAACCAAACTCCGAATACCATTATGTGTTCCCGGCAGTCAGACCATGGGGGCGAAGCTCCATTGGTCGAAAGGGCAACAGCCCAGATCTCAAACTAAGGCCCCTAAATCGTCATTAAGTGTAAAAGGTGGTGAGAAGGCTTATACAACCAGGAGGTTGGCTTAGAAGCAGCCATCCTTTAAAGATAGCGTAACAGCTCACTGGTCAAGCTTCCTCGCGCGGAAAATGTACCGGGGCTAAATGACGTACCGAAGCTGAGGGTGCGCGCAACGTTAGTTGCGCGTGCGGTAGGGGAGCATTCGTATTGCACTGAAGCTGTGGGGTGACCCATGGTGGAGCGATGCGAAGAGAGAATGTTGGCATGAGTAGCATAAAGACATGTGAGAATCATGTCCGCCGTAAATCCAAGGTTTCCTGGGCAACGCGAATCGTCCCAGGGTTAGTCGGGAGCTAAGGCAAGGCCGAAAGGCGTAGTCGATGCACAGCTGGTTCATATTCCAGCACTCTCTATCACACTGATGCAGGGACGCTTTCTGAAACTTCCCGCGCTCTATGGCTATAGCGTTGGGGGTCTGTAGGTGTCTGGTAGGTAAATCCGCCAGGCGGGAGCTTCGGCTCCAAACACGCAGATCATCGCAAGCTTGGATGAATAATCCAGGCAAGGGGAAGGGACACAGAGCCAAGAAAAGCTGCTAGGGTTAATGTGATAGGGACCCGTACCGTAAACCGACACAGGTGGATGGGTGCGAAATGCACTAAGGCGTACGAGAGAAACATCGTTTAGGAACTAGGCAAAACAGCGTCCGTAACTTCGGGATAAGGACTGGTTTCTCCCGGGAGGGAGAGACCCGCAGCGAAAGACGTCAACCGACTGTTTATCAAAAACACAGGTCCCTGCTAAACCGCAAGGTGATGTATAGGGGCTGATGCCTGGCCAGTGTCCGAACGTTAAGGAAGGGGGTTAGATCCTTCGGGGTCAAAGCCTCTGACTGAAGCGCGGATGAACGCCGGCGATAACTATAATCGTCCTAAGGTAGCGAAATTCCTTGACGGGTAAGTTCCGTCCTGCACGAATGGCATAACGAGTTGACGACTCTCTCAACGATGTACTCGGCGAAATTGCAATGTGAGTGAAGATGCTCACTACCCGTGGCAAGACGAAAAGACCCCGTGAAGCTTTACTACAATTTGATCTTGGGTTCATGTTTCACATGTTGAGCATAGGTGGGAGCTTAGGCACCAGTGAGATACCACCCTTGTGTTGTGTGAATTCTAACCAGGCGCCGTGAAACCGGTGTCAGGGACAGGATCTGATGGGTAGTTTACCTGGGGCGGGTGCCTCCTAAAAAGTAACGGAGGCGTTTACAAAGGTTGGCTTAGCGCGGATGGAAATCGCGCTGGACGTGCAAACGCAGAAGCCAGCTTTACTGCAAGACCAACAAGTCGCGCAGTCGCGAAAGCGGAAGTTAGTGATCCGACCGTACGAAATAGGACGGCGGAAGCTCATCGGATAAAAGCTACTCCGGGGATAACAGGCTAGTCTCCCCCAAGCGTCCACAGCGACGGGGAGGTTCGGCACCTCGATGTCGACTCATCGCATCCTGGAGCTGGAGAAGGTTCCAAGGGTTGGGCTGTTCGCCCATTAAAGCGGTACGTGAGTTGGGTTCAGAACGTCGTGAGACAGTAAAAGAAGCGACTGGTTCTGGGCTAGGGATTTTCGTCTATGAATTAAACGACCGCGCTGTCATAAAATTTGGCTATTTGCTGGAAACTCTGATACCTTCATTGGAGAATAGGAGGTTGAAGAATCTCACACTACGTGGTAAACTGCTTGAGAAAGAAACGTAAAAATGTGTTGAGTGCAGACAACCAGCAGGGAAGACCAAAAAGCATGTGTCAAAACTACATCCACAATATATTGTTGGATTCGTTGATGGAGAAGGAAGTTTCCATGTAGCGATCTATAAAGATCCTCGCATGAAAACTGGAATGAAGTTAATTCCAGAATTCCATGTCAGTCAACGTGTAACCAGTCGATCCGTCCTGGATAAGTTGGTTGAGGAATTTCAGTGTGGGTATGTGAAAGCAAACCATGCAAAGAATCCTTCCGATACAACATATGTGTATGTCGTCCGTGATCGTCACGGCTTGATGAAAACCATTATTCCATTTTTTGAAAAGCATCCGCTGAAAACAGAGAAGAAACATGATTTCGACTCTTTTGCAGAGGTTGTCAGAAGAATGAATGATGGGAAACATCGTAATGATGAACACCTTCCAAAAATACTTGAATTGGCCTACAACATGAATCAGGCAGGCAAGTATCGACGGAAGCGACACAAACTTTAGGAACCCTCAGAGACTACACGCCAAACATCAGGTTCAGAAATTGAGCCTGTAAAGATATAGTCCGAACTGTATGGCGACATACAGACTTCTCGAGAAATCGAGAAGCACCTCAGAGCGAATTAGATTCTGGAAGAGGTTTAGCAAAGTAACAGAATTGTCGGTCTCCTATCTGCCATGGGCGTCGAAGATTGATGGAACCCATTCCTAGTACGAGAGGACCGGAATGGACGAACCTCTAGTGTACCGGTTGTCCTGCCAAGGGCATCGCCGGGTAGCTACGTTCGGCTCGGATAAGCGCTGAAAGCATCTAAGTGCGAAGCCGTTCCAAAGATTAGTCTTCATTTGAGTCCCCTCAGAGATGATGAGGTTGATAGGCCGCAGGTGTACGCGTCGTAAGACGTTCAGCCGAGCGGTACTAATAGGACGAGCTCTACAACCACTTCTGTATTTGATCGCCACTACCCTTATCAGTTACATTAAAATCGAGTTCAATGTTTCCGGTGCCTCTTGCTGTGGGGAAACACCTGTTCCCATCCCGAACACAGCCGTTAAGCCCACATGCGCCGATGGTAGTGCGTTTGCGCGAGAGTAGGTCGGTGCCGGGAACATTGAACTCGATTGCCAGCCAAGTAATCTGGAGCTTCCCGCTCCAGATTTTGTTTTGTATAATTTTTCCATATGGACGTTCAATCCAAAAAAGATTGCCCCATCTGTCGGCTTTTCAAAAACGTTTTTATTTTTACGTTTGGGGTGATGGTGGGGATTATTGGGACACTTCTTTTTGCCTAAGCCTGAGATCAACAGCTACACCCTCTGTCAATCTTGTAAAAAAAGCGCTTCTTGTTACCATAGGAGCGCTTTTATGACATTCAGATTCATTATTCTCGCGGCCGGAAAAGGCACGCGCATGCAGCAAGAGCTCCCTAAAGCTCTCACGCCCATTGGTGGTAAACCTATTCTTCAACATTTGTATGAGTCGGTTGAGGCATCTGGAGTCGACGGGGTTCCGGTTATTGTGATCGGGCCCGATCAACCCAAGCTTTGCGAGGCATGGAACGGGGTGTGCGACTACGTGGTCCAACAGGAACAGTTGGGAACGGCCCATGCGGTCAATGTGTGCCGTGATGCCGTTACAAATGCGGATGCGATCATTGTCCTGTACGGCGATCATCCATTTATCGCCAAGGAAACGCTTCAAAATCTCGCGCATCTCCATGAGACGCAAGGGAGCGTTCTCTCTATGATGACAACGACAGTTTCCTCATTTCATGAGTGGCCGATCTATTATCATTGGGGACGCATCGTTCGTGATAAGCACAGCCACATCATGGCGATCCGTGAGTATAAAGATGCCATGGAAAGTGAACAAGCTATTACAGAAGTGAACCCCGCGTTGTACTGTTTTAATACAAAGTGGCTCTGGGATAACATTGGGCAAGTGAAAAATTACAACGCGAATGGGGAGTATTACCTCACGGATCTTGTAGAGCTTGCTGTCGCACAAGGTCACGACATTCCTAGCATGAGTATTCCTCCAGAAGAAGCCGTAGGAATCAATACGTAAGCAGAG
>CAZELN010000008.1:0-22665 GCA_964513275.1 uncultured Gammaproteobacteria bacterium | reverse complement strand
CATAGCCGAGCTCCTGCTTGTTCAACGACATGGCTCCTAAGCTTATCATTATTGGCGGAGCCCCCGCGACAGGGAAAAGTGTTCTTGCAGAAAAGATCCAAGCGGCAACCGGCTATCGGCGCGTTTCCAAAGATCTTTTGAAAGAGCATCTTTTTGATGTGATTGAGTATCGAGATCGTCAGTGGTCGCGTGAGATTGGAACGCTCGCCTTTCCGTTGTTCATGGGGGTTGTTGAAATGTATCTCAAGCGTGGTGAGTCGGTCATTGTCGATAATCCGTTTATTCACGAGGAAGACCTGAAATGGTTCGAGAAGTTTAAGCAAGAGTACGGCACTGAGTTCGTCCAGATTCATCTCACGGCGGATCCACGTATTTTGCGTGAACGATTTGTTGAGCGAGCCCATACACATCGACATCCAGGCCACAATGATTCGTTGGATGCCGTCCTGGAGGAGTTTGAGACAAAATGGTTCAACAAGTCATTTATTTCACTTCCGCTTTCAGGTAAAACAAAAATCGTGGACACGACAGATTTTTCTATCGTAGACCACGATGAAATTTTGAATTGGATCTAGCGATTGTCCCCGTCGCCTCCAAGGGTTCCTCGCTCTTTACGCGAAAAAAGTTTTTCAAGATTCGCTTGGGCGATATCGTCTAAATCAAGGTCGAGTTCTCTCGCGAGAGCGGCGACGTACCAAAGAACATCACCTAGTTCTTTTCGAAGGATTTCCCGGTATTCATCCGTGACCTTCCCATCATGATCACGCATGACCTTCTTCACCTTGTTGAGCACCTCGCCCGTCTCGCCACCTAAACCAAGTGCTGGGTAGTAGAGATTTTGACCAGCATTTGGATACAGGGCAGTCGTTTGGGCTTTTATTTGATATTCGGTAAAATCCATAGGCTTCAAGTTTAGCACACCTATGCGCACCATTGTCGACTGGCATATTCATTCCAAGTATTCTCGAGCGTGCTCGAAGCAGCTTGAGTTACCCGTGATCGATCAATGGTGTGCACGCAAAGGAATCGATATTGTCGCGACAGGGGATTGGACACATCCGGCGTGGTTTGCGCATATAAAAGAGAACCTCGAGGAAGTGAGACAAGGAGTGTATCGGTTACGCAAGGGAGGAAAAACAGAGTTCATGCTTGTGCAGGAGGTGAGCCAGATTTACAAAAAAGGAGACAAGACCCGACGCGTGCACAATCTTATTTTCTCACCGTCGATTGAAACATGCGAAAAGGTAATCGCAGAATTGAATCGTTGCAACTTTAATCTCAAAGCCGACGGTCGGCCGATTCTTGGAATTGACTCAGAGGATCTTTATAAACTACTCAAAGAAATCGACGAACGAATCATTGTTATTCCGGCGCATGCCTGGACGCCGTGGTACGCCGTATTCGGAAGCAAGTCAGGTTTTGATTCAATCGAGGAATGTTTTGGGTCGATGAGTAAGTATATCTACGCGATCGAGACAGGACTCTCGTCGAATCCGGTGATGAATTGGCGGCTTTCAAGTTTGGATTCCGTCGTTATGATTTCGAATTCAGACGCGCACTCCCCGCGTAACCTTGGCCGTGAGGCAAACGTTTTTGAGTTTCCAGAACCACCAACGTATGACGAGTTCGTCCGCGTGTTGCGCGAACAAGATGCGACGAAGTTCAAGTATACGATTGAATTTCATCCAGAAGAGGGAAAGTATCATTACGATGGATGTGCCGCATGTCATTTTTCTTGTGAACCTTCTGAATCAAAACGAATGGGTGAGCGCTGCCCAACCTGCAAACGACCTCTGACGTTGGGCGTGCATCATCGTGTCGAAAAACTTGCTGATCGTGA
The DNA here is from genome assembly GCA_964513275.1 of uncultured Gammaproteobacteria bacterium. GTDB lineage: Bacteria > Patescibacteriota > Patescibacteriia > UBA9934 > GWF2-40-263 > UBA12478. The sequence continues at coordinate 20,825 of CAZELN010000008.1, read as the reverse complement.
CGCGACGACGATCTCAGATCGCAAGATTCCATTCAAATCCATTGTGCCGCTTGCGGAGATCCTCGCAGAAGTGTATAGCGTGTCCTCAACGCAATCGAAAAAAGTCGAGACAGAATATGTTCGACTCACCGACGAACTCGCCGATGAATTTACCTTGCTTTTAGATACACCCATCGAGGCGATTCGTGCCACTGCCTCCAATCCAAATCTTGTGATCGCGATTGAGAAAATGCGTGAAGGTGATCTTACGATCAAACCCGGGTACGATGGAATTTACGGAACGGTAAAGATTTTCGGCGAGGCTGGACCTCCACGTTCAAAACAATCGAATTTACTCTAATAAAAACACTCTCCTACGCGTCGTCGGAGAGTGTTTTTTATTGATGCCTTAGAGGCGCTTTTTGGAAACTTTCTTTTTTGCGGCCTTGCGCTTTGGCGCTGCTTTCTTTGCGGCCTTCTTTTTTGCTGCCATAGTAGTTTGAAGTTCTGAATCACCTCCCTTCTCTTGCGTGTGTAAGAGAAGTCAGAACCACAGGGTTCCTCCTTGAGGTGAACGAGATGTTAACGTGCTCGATCGAGCACTGCACAGAAAATTAATGTACGTGCAGTTGATCATTGATGAAGGACGCGCTTCATCTCCGATACATACATTGTAAGAGAAAAAAAATTTTGCAACAAGAGCACATCATGTTTTTATTTCAACAGGAATGTCTGTGAACGCCCATTCATACAACCACTGAATGTTTGCGAGATTTACATTCACACATCCGTGCGACATTTGATGACCAAAGTTGTTGTGCCATGGCGCGTAATGAATATAGATGTGCGGATAGAAACGAAGGTTGTAGGGAATCCATCCAAGGTCGTAGTTGTTTGGATGGTTTTCTCCGTAATACCACGCGTAGTGGACAAGGGGAATTTTTGCGAGCACCGAGTGTGTCCCAAGAGGTGTTGCATTGTTCAATCCGCTTGAAATGAGAAAAGAATTCCGCAGAATTCCGTGCTCAAATGCATAAAGACGTTGTTCTGACACGTCCACCTCGATTCGTTGTTCTTCTGTATGGGATGAAAAAAGAAATCGGCCTGAGCTCGTGAAAAGATGCGTGCCATCCGTGGCGAGCATGGGGTGATTCATGTCGAGAGTCGTAGTTGTGAGTTGGGATACGTTGTAGAGCGTTGAGCTTGTCGCTGTGGTGAGATAGATGTCGTTTTCAAATACCGTGAGCGCTTCAACGCCAAGGCCGTCGATCGGCAGATCCTGCTGGGAAATGGTTGTTGGCGAAGTGTGGATAACTATTGTTTTTATGTTCGGTGTGGAAGTGAATTGTTGCGCGAGAATGAGTTGTTGATCGTGTACGACGCCGACAAATCCAGAACGGTCATCCATGTGAAACGCAAAAAAGTTTTCTGCGAGCTCCATTCCATCGTTCCATGACCACACACGCACGTGAGGACCGCCGCCCGCCGCAGGAAGCGTGACGAGTTCGTCGTGATCGTCACCGGTAAGATCACCACAAGCAAGATTCACTCCAGAGCGCATGGATTCATCGTAGGCAAAAAAACCTCCATTATCAATCGCTTCTCCCATGCGGTTGAATACACGAATATGCGGACCGCCCCCACGTTGTGGAGCAATGACGATCTCGTTGTTTCCATCACCAGTCAGATCGCAAGCCGTGACATTAATCCCCACTCCAAGCGTTGGGTCGTAAGCAAGAAAACTTCCTATCTCACTTCCGTCTTGTCGTAGAACATGAACACGAGGTTCAAGTCCCATACCATTGCCAACGATGATTTCGGAGATTCCATCATTTCCAAGATCAGCTACTGCAAGACTGGCTCCTGAAACATCGTTCATGCTCGAGAGTTCAAAGGAGACGTCACCATCGACCGACTTAATCTGAATACTTGTCGAATGATAAGCCAAGGTTAGTCGACCAGGAGAAAGCAAACTCAGACAACACAGTACAACGAACAGGCGTTTCATATGGGAAGCATTATACCCCACGTGGCAACGTAAAAACGACAGACGAGCTGTCGTTTTTACGTGGTGGACCAATGGGGATTCGAACCCCAGACCCCCTGCTTGCAAAGCAGGTGCTCTACCAACTGAGCTATTGGCCCTTACCCTCTTCAGTGAGCGAAATAGTAGCAACTCCTTGAATAGTCTGCAATGCATGATTGACACATGGGTATTTTTCTGGTAGTTTTTTCAGTTCTGCGGGCATGGTGCCCAAAGATAGGAGAGCCTGAAATGGTTCGTTTTTTCAAGGGATTCCTCGCCGCCGCGGCTCTGACCGCTATCGTGATCCTGTTCATCGCGGTGGTGCGATCCTGTGGAAAGGAGGACGAAGCTCCGGCTCCGCAGATCCCTCCTCCGCCCGTGGCCGTACCCGTCCTGATCGATGGGTATACGGCCTTCGTTCCACCGGGGCCTCAACGCCTGCCCGACGTACCCGCAAAGCTCGTCGAGGCCGTGCGGGATGGGACCAAGATGGTTACCGGCTTGCGCCTGGACAAGGAGAAGTGCGTTCCCAGCAAGAAGATCCAGCTCGGCTGGAAACGCTGCTTGGGCGACTACCTGGTGGCGGCCGTCGACGAGACGAGCAAGCTCCAGGTCGTCGAAGTCTACGGCGGCATCTCGACCGCTCCCTCTGGGTTCTCCGTCACCTGCGAGCGCGAAGGCGCCTGCGACGGCGGCGTGAATCCCTCGTTCGTCATCTCGGCTCCGCCGGGCTGGACCGCGGTCGCGGTTCGCACGGCGGTGAACGGTGAGGGACCGGACGGTGTCGAAGGAGTGACCTACGTTCCGTACTCCATGCGACTCAATACGCCCGAGCTCCGTCAGGAAGGCCTCGAGTACTTGCACGATGCCATGCTCGCGGCCTACTACGAGCTTCGTGCCAAGGACGTTCCGTCCCAGTTGCGCGGCTACTACGCCGCGGACTTCGGAACGGTCGACAACGCGATCACCCTCGTGCTCACCGAGCAGATGCTCTCCGACGTCGCCTTCGAGCGTGGGACGGACCAGCACCGGCTCGAGATGCTCGGACGGGCTCTCGTAACCTTCGCACTCAACCGCGGCAATGCGTATCGGTATACGCGTTCGCACGTGGGTGCACGTGGACCCATGCAGTTGATGCCGGATTCCTACCGTGCCCTGCATGCGCTCTATCCCGAGGCGAACCTCCCCGAGGATCCCAAGGAAGGGAGTATCGATCATCACACGGCCATCAAGGCCTCGATGCTCCACACGGACTCGGAGTGGTGGGCCTTCCTCGGTGAGGAAGAGAGCGAGCATCGCGCGTTCTTGCTCGCGAACCCCTACCAGCGCAACATCGTGTTCGCCGCCGGCTACAACGCGAACATCAAGACGCGCATCGACCGCGCGATCCACGACTGCGGGGAGACCTGGCGTGAGTGTATCCCCGAGGAGTCGAGGAAGTACCTCATCAAGTACGAGTGGATCCATGGCGTCATCTTCGACCCCGCCTTCCGGGCGAAGGTCGAGGTAGGCGTCTGGCCCACCCTGTACCAGAACGACCAGGCCGCCAAGGCCGACTACGCCAAGCGCCACCCTCCGGTGGCAACTCAGGCGGCGAACTGACACTTCGTCGCCTTTTAAAATTCAAAAGCGGGGTCATGGGACCCCGCCTATGCTTATACTTTCACCATGTTCGGTGGCGTCTTACCCTTCACAAAAGCCAGGACATTCTCGGCAGCGGTGCGGCTCATAGCTTGTCGCGTCTCAATCGTGGCGCTCGCCGTGTGTGGTGTGAGGACTACATTCCAAGCGTGTTGGAGATAGTCGGCGTCTGGTTTCTTTCGAGCGAACCCAGGTTCTCCTTCAAAGACATCGATGCCCGCTCCCGCGATTCTTCCTTTCTTGAGTGCTCGCACCAATGCGGCAGAGTCGACAACCGATCCACGTGCCGTGTTAATGAGAAACGCCGTCTTTTTCATGAGGCTAAACGCTTTGTCGTCGATGAGGTGCTTCGTGCTCGGCAAGAGGGGGACATGTAGCGAGACAAAATCTGATTCCCGCAGGAGTTGTTTCTTTGTTCGGAGCTTAGCACCGGACATTTTTTCAAACGTCGGGTTGCGCTTCACGTCTGTGTAGATAATCTTCACACCAAACCCATCATGCATACGCCTGGCCACCATGCCGCCGATCGCGCCACCACCAACGAGGCCGAGGGTTTTCCCCATCACGTCGGTCCCTAGCAGGAGCTGTGGTTCCCAGCCTTTGTATTTCCCTGTCCGAGTGTAGTGGTCAGATTCGACAATGCGGTGGGCGAGAGCAAATATGAGAGCGACCGTATGCTCTGCGACCGTCTCGGAAACGTTTGGGTGCGCCGCGTTGGTGACAACGATTCCACGCTTTTTTGCTTCTGTAAGATCGATATTATCGAACCCCACGGCGTAGTTGGCGATCATCTTGAGCGAGGATCCAGCGGCGTTCATCACCTCTGTATCGATTTTTTCCGTGAGCATGGAGAGGATAATGTCCTTTCCTTTCACACGATGGAGTAACTCGCGACGGGGGATGAGTCTGTCACCATCGTAGACATCGAGCTTCAGACGTTTGTCGCGCCGGAGCATCTTCAGACCTTCGTCAGGAATCTTTCGCGTGACAAAAATGGAGATGGTCATAGAACTGAGATTTTTATTTGTCGTTTCTTGAGTGTTGAGGGCCATATTTTGAGAATGCCATTCTTTGCCCCATGTTTTAAGATGACAGACTCAGCATTGATCATGGCAACACGTAAAGCCTCTTTGAGGTCTTCTGTGTTCATGAGCCCGGCGACGAAGCCAGATCCAAACGCATCTCCCGCTCCGGTTCGCGAGACGGACTTCACGCCGGTGGTCGACGCATGCGCCATCCAGCCATCGCGATAGACGGTTGCGCCATTGGTTCCGTCGGTTACAAGACGCACGAGGCCGTCGTTGTGTAGGAGTTTGAAAATATCCATCAGCTTTTTCTTTTCTGTGAGGAATGTCGCTTCTTCCAGGTTCATGTTGAGTACGTCGACCATGGGGAGCAGGGGAGCAAACGTCTTAAGCCCGTTCTCGAGTTCCTTGCGGCCTGGATTCCAGGCGACCTTCACGCCCGCTCTGGAGGCTGACTTAATGATCTTACTTGTGAGCGAAAGATTGCCACCAAGGCTGGTGAGGTAGATCCACTTGGTATTGGTTATCGCCATCTGGGGAATGTCTGCTGAGACAAATTTGGAGCTTGTTCCACGATAGACAAGCACGGTACGCTCGCCGTCTTTTATGGTGAGAATGGTGGAGTACGCCGTCTGAGCACCTTTGACCATACGGACTAAGTGCGTGGAGACTCCAAATCGTGAGAGATCTTCAACGATGTCTTTGCCGGAAGAATCGTCTCCCACGCGACAGATCGTGGCAGTACGTAGGCCAAGTGAAGAGAATGTTGCCGCGGAGTTCGTTGCTCCACCACCGGTCGTGAGGATCAAATCACTTACTTCGATTTTGGATCCCAGCGCCACGCACTCGCCCGCGCCAGTAGCAAATTTTTTCGATTTGATCGCGACAAAGGCGTCAGAGACCAAGAACACGTCCCGCGTTGCCGCGCCGATCGTGATGATGTCGTACATACAGGAAGTATGCTATCAAATTCTTGACTATTTAACCAAATGAAGCTAGCATGCGTGCCGTTCCTTGAGGATTGGAATGGAAGAATTGGATAGTCATCTTATTGCCGTTCTTCGACATGCCCACCTTGCCTATCAGAGCGCCGGCTTGGACGGGATTGAGGAAGAGGTGAGGGATTTCACTAGGCGTCTTGAATAGGGTCTCTCTCACCGAAAGGCGTTGGCGATGCGGCTGTGGGCTCGAGAGTTCGGTTACGATCAGCCCGTAAACGCGATGAACGCAGAAGAGTATCTCGCTGGAATTCCAAGAATTCCTGCAGGCTTGCTCGACGAAGATTCGGATCTCCCGTTCCTTTCGCTGGCGGATCCACGGTATGGGTTATTTCTGACGAGTCGGTATCTAGGGGTTCAGTTCAGTGGGCGTGAGGCCAACACCTCACCATTCGACCCAAGATTCGATCTCCCCACGCAACCATTTTGGTTCCGTCACGACGACGGAAGGCACTATCGTGGTCGCTCTCCAGATGAGTGTCGGGCTGAGACGATACAAGGCATCAGGGCTGGTACGGCCATGGAGGGAGCGTTTGCCTACTTCCACTTTCCGGAGATTTTTCGGGAGCCGGATTACGTGATCGATCTTCCCGGGACTGTTCGTTCTGATGAACGACTCAACTGTGCCTCCATGAAGATAGCGGACGGTCGGATGATTCTTGAGCTACGGAGGATCTCCGCTTTCGCTCACAAGCGTTTTGGAACCCTCCGCGTCCGGCTTTCCTAACGTCTGCGGCCACACCAACAGTGGCTGTTTTATTTTTTTATCCTTTTCCGCTACTTCCCAGCACCTTCATCTTGTGCCTCACCACCTTTGTCATGAGTTCTTTGGCTGGTCTCAAAATTTCACGCGGGTCGATGACCTCGGGACGTTCTTTGAGAAACTTACGGATGCCGGCGTCGAAAGCAAGACGCAAGTCGGTATCGACGTTCACCTTGCGCACACCTAACGTAACGGCTTTTTTTACGGCTGCATCCGATACACCCTTTGCGCTCGAAATTTCGCACCCATATTGGGTGCAGATGCGCTTGATGTTTGCTGGCACGCCCGAGGCGCCGTGTAAGACAAGAGGGACGTCGACCGTTTCCGCGATTCGTTTGAGTCGTTCGTAGTCAAGTTTGGATTCGCCTTTGAATTTATATGCGCCATGTTTCGTCCCAACCGCTACCGCGAGGGCGTCGCATCCAGTCGTCACGACGAATTCTCGAGCCTGTGCCGGATCTGTGAGATGTGCATCGCGATCTTCCACTGACACGAAATCCTCAATCCCGGCAATCGCGCCAAGTTCTGCTTCAACACTCATCTTTTTTTTATGTGCCATTATCACGATTTGTTTTGTCCGTCGAATATTTTCTTTGAAGGGGAGAGAAGAACCGTCGTACATCACACTGGTGTACCAACCGCTCTTGATCGCTTCAACGACGAGGTCGAAATTTTTTCCATGGTCGAGGTGGAATACCACCGGGAGTTTGGTCTTTCGTGTCGCGATATGCACGAGGCTTGCGAGTTCCTCCATGCCGGCGTAGTCGATCGCCCCTTCGCTCGTCGACAAAATGACTGGTGATCGTTCCGCCTCAGCGGCATCTATGATGGCTTGGAGCGTCTCGAGGTTGTTGATATTAAACGCACCGACGGCATAATGGCGACGTTTTGCCTTGTCGAGAACTTGTTTGAGTGTGACGAGCATACTAGACGGTTTTTACTTTGAAGCTGGGTTTTGCCTTCAGTCGTTTACGGATCTCAGTGGCGCTTAACAGTCCCTTGGTCGGGCCGACATGTCCAACAACGGAAGAGGAGTTTACCGCTCCCCAGCGTAACCCTTCAGAACAGGATTCACCGGACATGAGTGCTCCCAAGTAGCCGCTGGCGAATGCATCTCCTGCCCCGGTGGCTTCTACAAGTTTTCCTGGAAAGATCGGACAGAACCGGAGCTCGCGTCCGCCATATTCATACGCGCCGTTTTTTCCGTCCGTAATGATCACATGTTTGGGGCCAAGTTTGAACAAGGCGCCAGCCAGTTTGTGAACCTCGTTTGTGGGTTCACCCGAGAGGAGCTGTGCTTCTTCGCGGTTGATAAAGAGTGCCTCCAAGTACGGAAGCAATGCGTAGAGCGGCTTTTTCCGTTCCTCGATTTGGATGCTTCCAGGGTTCATCGTAATCCGCACGCCATCACGTTTGGCGTAGTCAATGACTTGTTGATAAATTTTTTCGTATCCTTCTCCCATCTCGCCCACGTAAAGCCAGGTTGGTTTTGGAAAACGTTTTGGTAAGTGGTATTCGTGCTTGATGTGTCCTGTGAGAATGGTTTTTTCCCCACGGAAGTTCAAAACAACGGAGTAAGTGCTCTTTTCGTGTTTCACGATTTCGATGTATGAGGTATTAACACCCTCGCGTTTGAGGTGTTCCAACGCCAGTGGCCTGGTCGTGTCCTCTCCCATCACGGAAAGGATCGACGTTTTCTTTTTCATGCGGGAAAGTCCAACTGCCACATTGGGAGCAGAACCAGCAATTTGGGAATCCACGACCTGCACGTCGATTTTTGCCCCATAGTCGAGGCATAATTTACATTCAGGCATTTTCAATTCGCAGGAGACGTTGGCGTCATCCAACACAACGAACGTGTCCAGTTTTATGTCACCGATCGTGATGAGATCGTAGAGAGGTTTGGGCATAGGAAGCTCTTTTATGTGCGGATCCGCTGTGCAAGTTTGGCGAGTTCTGTGTGATCGCCGGGTTTGGCAAGATGAGAGTTAAGTTGATGCGGTCCGGTGATGGGGACGAGATGGATATGAACATGGTCGACACCAAACCCCTCGACAACGGCACCGATGCGCGGAACCTTGAAGACTTTTTTGAGGCGCGCGGCGACGGTTTTGCTCGCGGCGAGGAGCGACTGGTAGCTTGCGTCATCCATTTCAAAGAGCTCAGAGGCATGGGATTTAGGAATCACCATCGTGTGACCAGCCGCGACCGGGTTGATGTCGAGGAACGCGAGATGACCGTCATCCTCCCAGACGTTGTGGCAGGGGATTTCGCCCGCAACGATTTTGCAGAAGAGACAGTCCATACTATTTTTTTCTAGACTTGAGGCTCGTGTCAGGTTTCTTGCCGCCCCATTTGCGAGGAGTACGACTCAGAGCCTCGTTCATGATTTCTTTTTGCATGGAGGCCAGTTTGTCCTGAGCTGCGAGAACATGTGCAGGTTGGTCTGGTACCTTTTTTCCGAGTTTGCGTTGTAAGACGCGGTCGGCAGCGAGCGCAATAAAGGGAGCCGTCAGGCCAAGACCCTCCTGGATTTGTCGAGGTTCACCGCTCTCGCCAAATCGATCCGGCACGCCGATGCGTTCCATGGGAACAGGAACCGTGAGGGCAAGTGTTTCGGCGACAATACCTGCAAGCCCACCCGCTGCTTGTGCTTCTTCGACCGTTACGATCGCACCTGTTTGTTTGGCCGCGTCGACGATGGCTTTCACGTCCACAGGTTTAATCGTGTGTATGTTGACGATGCGACACTCGATTCCGTAGTCACGAGAGAGCATCTCTGCTGCCACGAGCGCTTCGTACAAAAGAGGACCAGCGCCAATGATCGTGAGATCACGGCCATGACGATACATTTCTGCGCGGCCGACTTTGAATGGCGTTTTTTCTGTGGTGAAGACCGGTGACTTCTCTCGAGCGAATCGGAGATAGTACGGGCCTTTCAGTATTGCGGCGGCGACGGTTGCCTTACGTGTTTCGATCGCATCGCAGGGAACGAAAACGTTCATGTTGGGCATTACCCTCATGATCGCAATGTCCTCGATCATTTGATGCGTCGCCCCATCGGGTCCCACACTTACTCCTGCATGCGCACCAGCGATTTTGACGTTCGTGTTATTGAGCGCGACTGTCGTGCGGATCTGCTCCCAGTTACGCCCTGGAGAGAAACAGGCGTAGCTTGAAATAAATGGCACTTTTCCCGCCATGGCCATCCCTGCCGCAATCGAGGCCATCGACTGCTCGCTCACACCCATCTGTACAAACCGATCCGGAAACGTTTGCTTGAAGGCGAGCGATCGGGTCGACTCTGTGAGGTCGGCGCAGAGCACCACAATATTCTTGTCGCGCTTGCCTGCCTCGACCAACCCTTCACCATACCCGTTGCGCGTGGGAACCTGCTTGAGCTTTTTCTCATCAAACAAATCGCGGACAAGATAAGCGTCACGATTGACTCCTGTTTTTTGTTTGGTTATTTTCGCCATAGGTTGATTCGAGTTATTCCTTTCCATCCAAGCCAGACGATCAGCACGACAGGTACACCGACACCTACACCAACGATCACAATCCAGATGACGGCGACAACGAGCGCTTGGGAGATCGCCACCACAGCCTGCGCGGCTTCCTTCACGTTCGTGCCTGGACGAAACTCCTTGCCTCCCACGGTGATGACGGGTTCTTCGGAGAGTGAGATAGTAATCGTCGAGAAGCCGGTGAGACTGTCGAGGTAGTTGAGCTGCCCTTGGAGTGATTCGATATATCCGCGGATGTTTCCCAACGCCTCTTCGATTTGAAGTATCTCTTCCACCGTGTTAGCCACGTCCAAAATTTCGACATAGCGAGCCTCCTGTGCCTGGGCGTTCTTGAGCCGTGCGGCAAGATCGATGTACTGCTCGGTCACGTCTTCTGCGCTGCTTGTTTCACGTTCGACCACGAGCGCCAGTTCCTTTACGCCCGCCATTGTTGCGTCAAATTGGTCAGCTGGGACGCGCATAGTTACGTATCCGGATGTGGTTCCGTCCTCGTGCTCTTGGAGGGTTGAGGTTTCCACGTAGCCACCAGCTTGGTTGGTGATCGTTTCAATGTCAGAGAGACTCTGCTGAGCCTTGTCGACCACCAGATCGAGTGACCCTGTTTTGATAATCTTTTCATCTATCTCTGCCGCGATCGCCTCGTCGTACAGCAGGCCGCCTGGTTCAGGGGATCGTAGCGTCTTTTCGTCAAAGGCCACGGTGGCTGAGTCCATGACCGCGAGTTCTTCATAACTGCCTCCATATCCACCGTAAGAAGAGGTTGAAACCGTAAAGACGTTGAGGAGACTCTTTCCCGCAAAGCCGATGATGGCGGCAAGGCCGACGACGGCCAGGCCACGTTGGAGCCAGGGGAGGAAGGTTTTGAATGTCATATTATTCATGTTCGCTTATGATGCGGCCGATGAGCGTGCGCAGGTCATGGATGGCTTGTAGTGATTCATTGCCTTGAGCTGGCGGTTTCCCATGCCAGAGATAGTCGTGTTCCATGTAGGGGACACCGTATCCGGGAATCGTGTCGGCGATGATCACTGTCGGTTTTTCACTCACACCATGGGCGCGCTCAACAGCGGTCACGAAATCACGGATCGAGTTTCCCGCACAGCGCACCACGTTGAGGTTGAAGCTCTCGAATTTTGCTGCGAGTGATTCCAGCGGCATGATCTCCTCGGTCGTACCATCGATCTGGATATTGTTGCGGTCGATGATAAAGGTGCAGTTGTAGAGTTTGTTGCGTCCGGCAAAGAGCATCGCCTCCCACGTCTGTCCAGCTTCGAGTTCGCCGTCGCTCATCACGCAATACACACGCCAGGGTGAACGATCAAGCAATGCGGCATAGGCAAGACCCACGGCTTGGGAAGATCCGGATCCAAGAGGTCCGGATGTTGTTTCGACTCCTGGAAGTTTTTCACGTTCTGGATGTCCTTGTAAGGGAGAGCCGAGTTTACGCAGAGTCATGAGGAGTTTTTTTGGAAAGTATCCTGCGTGCGCCATCGTGACATACCGGATCGGACAGATATGGCCATTGGAGAGAATGAGGCGATCGCGATCACTCCAGTCAGGGCGTTTGGGATCGTAAACCATGACGTGAAAGTAAAGCGCGGTGAAGATGTCCGCCATTCCCAACGGCCCTGCCGAGTGGCCAGATCCTGCTTCTACAAGCATGTCGATGAGATCTTCTCGGATTTTTGAGGCTTTTTCTTCGAGAGATTTCAGCTTTTTGTCGTGGAGATGGATGGGTTGTCGAACTTTTGGACCTTGTGTGAGATCAGGCATAGTAAGGTTATTCTAACATAAAACCGCCCAGCTGAGCTGGACGGTTTTTTTCTATTCAACCATGAGAGTACCGGTCATGCTGTCGTGGTAGGCACAGTGGAAGTCGTAGTCGCCTTCTTCATCAAAGTATCGTGTGAAGGTTTCTCCGGCATTGAGCGTTCCTGTTCCCCAGGATCCATCATCAGCTGAAGCTGTGTGTTTGTTTGATCCGTTATTGACGAATCGCACGGCTCGTCCAGCATCAAGCTCAAGCTCGCTTGGACTATAGGAGTTGTCCTCGATGCTCACCGTGAGGTAGGCCTGGAGCCCCTTATCAGCGTCGATTGAAAATGCGTCCGCTTCTTCTGCGTCTGGGTCATACTGGGAGGCCATTTCTAGTGCTGTACCCATTTCGTAGTTTGAGAAGAATCCATCTGGAACATCGTCGATCTGTTGGTTCCACGTTGAACCGTACAATTCTTCAGCAACGTCCTCAGAAGGAATGCCCATGATCTCTCCACCGGCTCCAATCACGTATACGGTCGGATCAGAGTTGATTTTGATCATTTTCACGCCTGGCTTGTATGTGACATTGCCACCGATTTGGATGTCCGCAAGGTCTCCGTCGGAGATCCATTTCACGTCGTCAAAATCTTCATACCAGGTGAAGTAGGTTTTGTCGTTTGGGAACACGTAGCGGAATCCATCCAAACCGTAGTAGTACACGGCGGAATAAGATTCTCCTCGAATCAGGTCGCCAGCCTCGATGTCTTCAAGTTCAACGAGCGTTTCAGCATTCGCGGAAGGGATGGTTCCAACAAACGCCAGGGTAAACATTCCGGCAAGGGTGAGCATCGTTGCTGACAAAAGGGTCATTGGTTTTGTCATAAGGGTGCACGAGGTTAAATAAGAATAGAGCACATGAAAGTATAGCACAGTAAAAACATCGATTGAAGGACGTGTTTTCCCCAGCTACTCAACAATGACGGCGCCTTCAAATACGTTGCGGTCTCCGTAGTTGGAGTAATAGTGCCAAGTGCCTGTTTCATCGAAATAACGGGTGTAGTGGTCACCTGGAGAAAGCGTTCCCGATCCCCATACACGATCCCACTCGGTCACTGAATGATTTTCGTTTGTCGAATTGAGGAACCGGATCGCTGTGCCACTTGAGATGGTCGTCGTCGAGGAATTGTATCCTTGGTCAGTGATTTCAACGAGCGTGTAGTGAGTGAGATTTTTGTCCGTGGCAATGGAAAAGGCATCAGCTTCTTCCGCGCCTGGACTGTACTGTGAAGCGAACTCAATGCGTCTGCCAATCTCGTAGTTGCCAAATAAGCCGTCTGGAACGTCGTCTATCTGTTGGTTCCAGTTGGATCCGTAAAGTTCCTCCGCGACTTCCTCCGATTCGATGGCGCTCAGAACACTTCCACCGCCTACAGCGTACACCGTTGGATCGGAATTAATTTTGAGCATCTTCACGCCTGGCTTGTAGGTGACATTGCCACCGATTTGGATCGCCGCTAGGGTTGCGTCGGAAACCCACTGGACGTCGTCAAAATCTTCATACCAGGTGAAGTAGGTTTTGTCGTTGGGAAAAACATACCGCAGACCATCATCGCCGTAATAATAGACAGAAGAGGAGATTTCTCCGCGGATGAGGTCACCTGCTTGGAGTTCAGACTCGGTAAGAGTAAGGGCGTGAGCAGGGGAAGATACGGCTAAAAAGGCGAAGAGGATTACAAGGGCAGAGAGGCGAGTCATAGATTCGCGATTAACTTGTTGAATGTCTTGAGTGTACCAGTCGGATTGTCTGTTTTGAAGATGGCAGACCCAATACAGAGCCGGTTTGTTCCAGCTCGCACAAGTGGCTCAAGATGTTCTTTTGTAATGCCGCCATCGACCTCGATTAAAAGATCAGATCGATGAGCATGGGCGGCGCGGACTTTTTCGTAGATGAATTCAGGGTCACCTCCGTGCTGTGGATCACCAAATGTTTGTCCTTGGAAGCCTGGGTGCACGCTCATGATAGTGAGTTGGTTTACTTCGTGGAGCACTTCTTCGACTTCTGAAAGGGGAGACTCAGGATTCAGGGCGATACCTATTTCGAGCTTGAGTTCATCTCGGATGTAACCCGTGACAACTCCAGAGGGGCGATGCATTTCTGTGTGGACGATCGCGCGTGTGAATGTCGGGACGTGACGCTTCCACGCTTCAATGATGGGGATCGGGTTCTCAACCATGAGATGGAGTTCCATTTTTACGTCCGTTTTGAGCGCGCCGATTCGCTCTGGGTCATACCAGCACGTGTTGGGGAACAAGCTGCCGTCGAGGACATCGACTTGGATGAGCGTACAGTCGTGCTCTATAAGACGGAGGTTTCTCTCGAATTCCTTTTCTGATTCGACCAAAAAGGCCGGAACAATTTGGGTCATACGTTGGTGAGGCCAAGGACGAATCTGAGGGCTGAGTTTACTTTTTTCATTGACGCAACGGAAAGACTTCCGACTTCACCTAGGACAATTTGTGTATCAAGCGTGGCAATTTTGTCGCATCGGATGAGAGATGGAATTTTTAAACCAGTTTGCCCAAATCCAGGCGTCTTTTCTTTCACAACGACGGATCCACGAGGTTCCAGTTTTGGGACTTTCGACGTGATGAATGCAACGATCACGTTCCCTGTTACGCGCCCGGGTTCTGAAAGGATAAGGGCAGGGCGGATTTTTTGAGAGGAAAGATCAGTAAAAGGAAACGGCACGAGAATGATTTTTCCTCTTTCAAACATAGCTCACTTTGATGTCGTCTCGTGTGTAGTGGTCGGGCTCCTCTTTGAGAAAATCGAATCCTCCTCCGTAGGCGTTCATATTCGTTTCTTCATCGACAAGCGGGTTGGCCGTATCGGGAAATTTGATGATCAAAGCCTGTGCCTTATTGCGTCGTCCTATGGCCACAGGCTTATTTGAAAAACGTACAGTATCGACAATTTCCGAGAGTCGTTTTCGTGCTTCAGAAGTAGTGATAACTTTCATATATGTACATTTTGTACAAAATAGTGATTTTTGTCAAAATGTATTCTTTTCTGAGTTAGGTTCCAAACTCTTGCTTCTCAATCTCCTCCACTTTTTTAAGACGTCGTATGTGGCGGGCGGCGCCGGAGAACTCGGTGGAGAGCCAGGCGTCGACGACAGTCTTTGCTTCTTTCTTGTTGAGATGTCGTCCTGGTAAACAGAGGATATTGGAGTTGTCGTCTGTGCGGGCGGACTTGGCGACGTCTGTATTAAATCCTGTTGCCGCTCGTACGCCTTTTACCTTATTGGCGACAATGCAGATCCCTTGTGCATTCCCGCAGATGACAATGCCATGGGCATTCTCGTCCGTTGCGACACGTTTGGCCACGGCATAGCCAAAGTCTGGATAGTCATCATCATGCACGAGGTTTTCGTTGCCCATGTCGACGACCTGAAATTTCTTTTCTTTGAGATGTTCCTCAAGCGCTTCTTTGAGCTCCCAGCCGGCGTGGTCCGCGCCGATGTAAATCGTTGGTTTCATACAAGCCGATTCTAGCACAACCGATTGATTTTTCCTTCTTCTCTTGGCATACTCCATGGCGTATGAATTTTTCCGAACGTGAAAAAGAAGTCCTTTCTTTTTGGGATACAGACAATACATTTCAAAAGTCTCTTATGAAACCATCTCCAAATGGGCTGTTTGTGTTTTACGATGGCCCTCCGTTTGCCACAGGTCTGCCTCACTATGGACATATTGTGGCAAGCGTTATGAAAGACGTCGTCCCACGTTTTTGGACCATGCGCGGGTATCACGTGGATCGCAAATGGGGATGGGATTGTCACGGTCTTCCGATCGAAAATATCGTTGAGAAAAAATTTGATTTAGGATCCAAAAAAGCGATTGAGGATTTTGGCGTGGCGAAATTTAATGACTCCTGTCATGCAGAAGTGATGACCTATGCCAGGGAATGGAAGACGGTGATTCATCGACTTGGACGTTGGGTAGACATGGAGGACGACTATAAGACGATGGATCGTCCGTTTATGGAATCGATCTGGTGGGTGTTTAAGTCGCTGTGGGAAAAAGGAGATATTTATCAAGGACATAAACCGATTCATATCTGTCCTCGGTGCGAAACCGTTCTTTCAAAGTTTGAAGTGAATCAAGGATATCAGGACGTGAAAGATATTTCGATTATGGTGACCTTTCCTATCAAGAGCGGCATCTATGAGGGAGTAAAAATCCTTGCATGGACGACGACTCCCTGGACGTTGCCAGGAAATGTGTTGCTTGCCGTGCATCCCAAGATGATTTATGCGCTCGTGACTTCTGAAGGTGAACGGTATTTCGTTGCAAAAGAACTGGTTGAGAACGTTTTTGCGGGAAAGGAATATCAGGTGGATAGAGAGATACATGGTTCAGAGCTTTTGGGAGCCACCTATGAGCCACTGTTTCCTTTTTTTCAGGATCACGGACGTGCATTCCGTGTGGTGGCGGGGGATTTTGTCTGCGCAGAGGAAGGGACAGGAATCGTCCACATCGCCCCAGGGTTTGGCTCAGACGACTATGATCTTGGAAAGAAGGAAGATGTAAAACCGATCTTTCATGTCCTCATGAACGGACATTTTGTTCCTGAAGTTGCCGAGCCACTGTCTCAAGCGGGCTATGCAGTCAAGGACGTTCCTGTGAAGAAAAAGGGCGACACGATGTCGGTGGATATTGAACTCGTGAAAGCCTTGGCACACTCAGGACGATTGTTTGCCAAGCAGAAACTTGAACACAGTTACCCGCACTGCTGGCGATGCGACACGCCACTTTTGAATTACGCGACGTCTTCTTGGTTTGTTCGGGTTGAGTCCAAGGTGCCGAAGCTCATGAAGACCGCGCAAGAGATTCGTTGGGTTCCAGAGCATATTAAGGATGGCCGATTTGGAAAGGGACTTGAAGGTTCTCCAGATTGGTCGGTTTCCCGTTCCCGCTTTTGGGGAACACCCCTTCCTGTCTGGAAAAGCGAAGATGGCGAATTTCATGTCGTGGGATCCGTTGCTGAACTTGAACAGTTGACCGGCAAGTCGATCACCAATCTTCACAAACAATACGTTGATGCACTGACGTTTGAAAAAGATGGCAAGACGTTTGTGCGCATTCCAGAGGTACTCGACTGTTGGTTCGAGTCTGGATCCATGCCGTACGCGCAGCTCCACTATCCGTTTGAGAATAAAGAATCGTTTGAAAAAGGTTTCCCCGCGGAGTTTATAGCCGAAGGGGTTGATCAAACGAGTCTGTGGTTTCATAAACTGCACGTGATCGCAAACGCGTTGTTTCAGAAGCCCGCCTTCAAGAATGTCATCGTAAATGGGATTGTCTTGGCTGAGGATGGGAAGAAGATGAGCAAGCGCTTGCGCAATTATCCTGATCCGATGGAAGTGATGGAAAAATATGGTTCTGATTCCGTGCGTTATTATTTGATGTCGAGCCCGGTCGTTCAGGCAGAGAACTTACGATTTAGTGAAAAAGATGTTGCCGAAGTGTCTCGTCGGTTCGTGAATATTTTGTTGAACGTCGTTTCTTTTTATCAGTTATACAAAGACGAAAAACATGGCGATGGATCATCGACGCACGTATTGGACCGCTGGATCATGGCGCGGCTACATCAAAGTTTGAAGGAAGAAACAAAAGCGATGGAGGCGTATGATCTGCAGGGTGCAGCGCGTGTTTTACAGTCTTTTGTCACAGATCTTTCCACGTGGTATGTTCGTCGTTCGCGCGAGAGGATGAAGCAAGAGGGAAGTGATCGTGAGCAGACACTTGCAACGTTGAAGGTAGTTTTGGAAACGTTTGCCAAGATGTCTGCACCGTTCACACCATTCTTGGCAGAGATGATTTTTGGGGACGTTGGACATAAGACATCCGTGCACATGGAAGACTGGCCCGATTATAACCCATCATTCATCAACGAGAAGGTTCTTGAAGAAATGGGTCGTACACGGTCCATCGTCTCCAGAGCGCTCGAGCGTCGCTCTGAGGCTGGCATCAATGTGCGTCAGGTTTTGGGTGGGATGACTGTAACCGTTCCTTCGGGGGAGCTTGCGCCTGAGTATCAAGATCTTGTTCGCGAGGAAGTGAATGTAAAATCGATCGACGTAAAAAAAGGGGAGTACGGTGTGGAACTTGAACTCACTCTTACGCCTGCATTGGTTCGCGAAGGAACCGTGCGAGAGATTATTCGGCGCGTGAATGATTTGCGCAAAACAACAGGACTCACGATCGAGGATCGGATTGATTTGTTTATTGGTGGACCAGAAGAAGTGTTGCTTGCGGTGAAGGAACATGAAGGCGCACTCCTACAAGGGACACTTGCAAAATCGGTACGCACGTCTGGCGATACGCCGGCGAATACAAGTGAATTTAAGGCCAACGAGTTTCCAATTATTATTGGGTTCTAAAGCAGTTTCGCTCCTCACGAGAACACATTTTTTCCGACCGTGAAATATGTGTTCTTTTGTTTGGAGCTCGGTGCCTGCTATACTGTAAACTACTGCTGGACAATTATCCCCAGTCACCGCTTTCTTGAGACCTTTTTTCTGCTCGTAACCATTTGTCGTGAAATTTGTGTATGTCTGTTGATTTCATGAAGCTCCTGACCGAGCTTGGACTCACTCCAACCGAGACGCGTGTCTATCTTTCATCACTCAAACTCGGTCCAACTTCTGTACAAGAAATCGCCAAGCGTGCGAAACTTTCCCGCACGGCTACCTACGATGTCATCGCGGCGCTTCAGGATCGGGGACTCATGTCCACATTTGATCGCGGCAAGAAGAAATTTTTTACCGCCGAAGAACCAGAACGGGCCGTGGCGTATTTTAAGACGCGCGTCGCAGATTTGACTGAGCGAATTGAGACCTTTAGCCGTTCGTTACAGGAAATGAAAATGCTCGCTGGTGGAGAGCGGCCAACCGTCCGATTTTTTGAAGGACGTGAGGCGCTCTATGCGCTGTTCAGCGACCTGGTTTCGCAGCATCCTCGAGAACTTCTTGAGCTCGCCAACATCGATGTTGTGTATGATGGGCTTGATCAAAACGTGTTGCTTGACGCTCGCAAGGCTTTGGATGATTCACGGGTGAAAATAAAAATGTTGCATCGTGGAGAGTTGCGTAATCCACGCAAGAATGCGGAGTACTGTCGTCTGCTTCCGGAGTTCGGAGATTTTTCTGGCGAGATTTGGGTGTATGAAAATCGTGTCGCATTCGTCGAGTTTATAGGTAAGATGGTGACCGTCATTATTGAAAGTAAAATTTTTGCGGATATGGCACGCGTGCTCTTCAATGCGGCCTGGGCTGTGTGTCGCGCGGATCCATATCGTAACCGGTAACATCTATGTCACGAACAAAAATTTTCTTCGCAAGTGTGGGCGCACTTCTTTTTGTGGGTGGAGTCGTTTTAGGAATTGTATACATTCAAACAAATCGTGAGACGGATGAATCAGTCACACAACAACCACGAAGCTCTTTCCAAGAACCTCGTCAGATTTCCAATGAAGCGTCCTCTGTTATTCCAGGAGGTGAGGAGATCTATAAAGCCAGTTTTGTGTCTCCACAAACGTCCGACTACTATATCGCCATGGTCAACGCGGATTCTTCTACAGATGATTGGAGCTACGTCACGTCTCTTCAGGCGACAGCGGAAACAGGAGATCTCTATGACCAAGGAGCCTTTTGCCGTCTGTTTACGCGTCCCGACGGGATCGGGTATGACGTCACTTATGGAGGAGGATTTGGCAATTACGTCCGCTCCTATAATGGTGTGATTCACCGACTTCTTGGCGATACGTTGGCGTTTTCCGGTTCGCCAGAACCTTTTGAAGGCGCGGGTGGAGGAGATATAGGGATCGATACGGATGGAGAATCTTATTTTCTATTGTTAGGCCATCCCAAAGGGTGGTCGTTGAAAAAGTACGATCTTGACTATCAACTTGTAGATGAAACGGTAATCGAACTCCCAGAGAAGCATGCGAATAATGACATGACGTTGCGGTATGTGAATGGATATCTGATGGCAGCCGATTTGTACGATCCAACGTACGAGCCAGGAGAACCACCCGACATGCGTGCAGATACCTTCCTTCATGTTTGGGTGTATACCACAGATCTTACCTATGTTGATGATGTGGTGTTAGATGACACATCGATCACAAACGGCGCAACGATCGTCTATTACGAAGGCACCTATGCCGTGGTGAGCGCAGATCATTTTCAAGACAGTAACTTGATCGCACTCCTTTACGACGAGGATTGGAATTTTTTGGAGAAGGTAGATTTGCAAGAGAATGCGCAGTGGTCTATGGGTGGCGAGTATCGTGACGGATTCATCTACATTGCGTACCACAAAGGGCCGCATGGGCATGGGGATGTGTACGTGGATGTGTATGATCCACAATGGAATCTTCAAGAGACCATCGAAGTGACAGATGTTGGTGAGCAGACGCCAGAGCGTGCCGTATTTGCCCAGCACCCTTGGATTGAATTTGATGGGGACAGAATGTTTGTGATCTATACATTGGGCGAAGAGTTGCTTGATGAAGATTCCCTTGATCTCACATTGACGTGTATGTTGAGTGTGTACGAGGGAAAATAGGCGTCTAAAAAGACAAGGCCGACCCCTCACGTTGTCGAGTTGCGCTCGATCCGGGGTCGGTTTTTGCGTGTGCTGCTGGGTTGTGGAGAGGTGCTCGCCTGGGTCCGATCCAAGTCGAAACTTGGAATCGGACCCTGGGTCATCACACGCTGGGCTATCCGCCCATGTTCCACCTCCCGGTTCGCAGTTACGGCATTTGTCTGTCAGTCTCGCGAGAGTCTGACAAAGATCTTGGACAATCTTGGACGTGTAGTCCAGAGTGCGCCGCGATGTTCGATCGTCAGCACCGCGCTGGTGGGGACGATTGAACGTCTGCGAGGGAGGCTTTCGTAGAACCTCTGTTTTCTTTTGTCTGTTTTTCATCCGTTCATGGCTCGCTCCTTTTTCAGGCGAACCTTGGCGCATCGCAAGCGCCTTCCGCCAGAAATGCAGAACAAGGAACACTAGCAGGAATAATCATCTGTGTCAATATGA
>CAZELN010000007.1:22311-36320 GCA_964513275.1 uncultured Gammaproteobacteria bacterium | reverse complement strand
TTTGAATATACAGGGGAGAACGGTGTGCTCAGCAACACCGGCGGCGACGCGGCGTCGGTTATGGCTGAGGGATATTATTTCATCCTGACCGGCGGACCTGGCGGTTGGCTCATCAATAAAATAGATCCATCGACATGGACGGTCGTTAAATCAGCGAGCATTGCGCTTGACAAGGATACCGACGCAGGAAACGATCAAATGCTCGCGTACGCGAACGGTTTTTTGATCGCCAGCTCGGTTTGGTCGGATGTGGGCGAGGCGCGCAATCAGGGAGAAGCGGATCCGACAAAGGGATCAGGGACGCATAATCATATCCTTACGACCGATTTGGAAGAAATAGATTCTTTTATTCTGAACGATACTTCACATATCAATGGCTCGTACGTCGTATATGTGGACGGCGTTTATCACTACATCACGTCCACGGCCTTTTTCGGCACGCTCATTATTATGCAGTATGATGAAGAGTGGAATTATCTGGGGACGATTACGACGGAAGAATACGGTCAATGGGCTCAGGGAGCTGTGTATGATTCGGCTTCAGAAAAATTTTACGTGGCGTACATCGACCTAGGAACCGTTCGTAACGGAAAACTCGATCCACGTATCAAGCCTAATATTGCCATAGGCGTTTTTGATAAAAATTGGAGTCTTCTTGAATCTGTGCCCGTAACAGATTACACACGCGATGATACTGCGGCGACAGGTAGACCATCGGTTATCCTTCAAGACAGTATTTTGTACGTGTCTTACGATGTGGAGACCTCCGATCCTGTGACGCATGAGGAAAACAAGGATTGGCAATGTTACGTAAAGATGTACGAAATTGAAATGTGATGATCGGAAGGATTATTTAAGTGGAAGGTACCTCAATATGGAAAAAGAAGCGAAGGAACATCGTGAACAGTTCGTACTGAAACGTAGGCAAGAGTAAGACATGTTCCCTCGCGTTGCGATCATCTATCTCTGTTATAACAACCGGTCGTACCTGCCCGAGGTGTTCGAGTCGCTCCGTGCGCTGAATTATCCATCGGAGAAGTTAGAAATCGTCGTTGTGGATAACGATTCTAAGGACGGGAGCCAAGAGTGGCTGAGAGTTCAGCCAGGCATCACGTACATACCCAGCGCGAAGAATCTTGGATTCGCGGAAGGGAATAATCTTGGAATGCGACACGCCATTTTGGGAGGAGTCGACTACGTGTACCTTTTGAACGGCGATGCGAAACTACACCCGGATGCGATCATGGAAGCCGTGAAGCTCGCACAAACCAATGACAAGATCGGCGCGGTACAATCTCGCATCATGCTTTGGAAGCATCCAGAGATCGTTAACGCAACCGGCGCTATGGTGCACTTCTTAGGCTTCGGTTTCGTTCGCGATAATGGAAAAACCTGGGATGCCACTGCATGGGTACCAGAAACATTTCTTGCTGGCAAAGCCGGGTCAAGAAATGTTTCTGGTACCCATGCAGTGCCTGTGATTGAGATCGCGTACGCGAGTGGGGCAGCGGTGTTGTACCGAGCGAGTATGCTGCGGCAGGTTGGGCTTCTTGATCCATTCTTGTTCCTCTACCATGAGGATCTCGAACTAGGTTGGCGAATTCGGCTTGCTGGGTATAAAAACGTCCTCGCGGTCGACTCTATCGCGTACCACGACTATGAGTTCAAGCGTTCGATCCAAAAGTTTTATTGGATGGAGCGAAACCGTATCATTGTCCATGCGTCACATCTGAGAGTCTGGACCCTACTTCTACTCGCCCCATTCATGCTCGTCGCCGAGCTCGGCCTCATCGCATTTGCGATCAAGGGCGGTTGGCTTAAGGAGAAGATGCTCGTGTATATCAATCTTCTCAGCCCGCGCACGTGGATGTATGTCATACGCAAACGTCGAGAGAGTCGATTCCTTCGTCGAGTGAGCGATCGCGAGATCGTGCGGCTCTGGACGGGAAAGATTGAGCATCAAGAAACGAGCAGCCCTGTCGTTGATCGACTCATCAATCCAACGCTTGGCGTTTTTTGGAGAATACTCAAACACCTGATCCGTTAGTCATGGATGTAAAACAAGCCACCATCGCGCATGTTGTCTGCACCTATCCGCCGTATCGGGGTGGAATGGGGAATGTTGCGTTTGCGTATGTTGAGCAGTTGCGCGAGCGTGGATATAACGTGCATGTGTTTACGATCCGAGACGGGGAAATTGAAGGGGATCCTCGGCATGTACATCGGATTCCCAGTATCATGCACATAGGCAATGCGGGCATGCTCCCATCGCTGTTTCATCGATTGTCGGGATTTGATCTCGTGCATCTTCACTATCCCTTTTTTGGTGGAGCCGAGCCAGTGATCGTACGAAAGGCCATGCGGCCGGATCAAGGACTTGTGATGACGTATCACATGGATGCGGCAGCCGACGGCATGAAAGGTGCGTTGTTTAGCGCGCATCGTCGTTTGCTTTTTCCGTGGCTCGTGAATCGTGTGGATCGCATCTTGGTGAGTTCGCTTGATTACGCCAACCAGTGTGCTCTCGCAGAACTCGATGTGGATGATCGTCTGGAAGAACATCCGTTTGGGGTGGATCTACAACGATTTCATCCAGGAGAGGAAACAGAACTCCGCGAGCGTCTTCAGATTTCCCAGAAGACTCCTGTTGTGCTCTTTGTTGGAGGACTCGATGCGGCTCATGCGTTTAAAGGTCTCTCCCTCCTGTTTGACGCTCTTGTACTTGTACAGCCATACCGTTGGCATCTCGTCGTCGTGGGAGATGGGAACTTGAAGGAAACCTACCGCCTACAGGCGCACGACAATGGGCTTGAGTCTCGCGTGACGTTCGCTGGTTCTGTTTCACACGATGATCTTCCACGCTATTATCGATTGGCTGACATGCATCTATTCCCGTCGATCAAGCGCGCCGAGGCCTTCGGACTTGTGGCGCTTGAGGCGGCGGCCAGCGGAATTCCGACGATCGCATCAGATCTGCCGGGAGTGCGTACGGTCGTTGAGGATGGAGCTACAGGACTTCTTGTTACGCCGGGCGACGTGCGCGAACTCGCAAAAGCCATTCTTGTGTTTTTAGAACAGACGGATCTCTGTGAACGTCTCGGGTTCTCGGCACGCAAAAAGGCTGAACAAAAATATGCGTGGAGTCCTTTGATTGATCGTCTAGAGGCGACCTACGCTTCGGTTCTCGAACAACAGTCCCGTCGACACTATTCCTAGTATGAAAATTGGTATTGTCTCAAATCTCTATCCGCCTGATGCCCGTGGAGGAGCAGAACTTGTCGCTCAACGCGTCGCTGATGCGTTGTACGAGCGCGGCCACGATGTGTTTGTGCTCACCACGCAGCCCTATGAAGGATGGCGCAGCTTGTTTCCCCGCATCCGCGAGCGAACACTGGAAGCCGTGTACCGATTCTTTCCGCTCAATCTGTATTATGTGCGTGATGATCTTCATGCCTTTTTTCCTGTCCGCGCTCTTTGGCATCTCATTGATTTGTTTGGATGGTGTGGACGATGTGCGGTTCGCCGCGTGATCCGAAATGAGGATCCAGACGTCATCATCACGCATAACCTCAAGGGGATTGGCGTGGGGATCAGTCGCGAAATTCAACGACAGGGCATTTTACATATTCACACGCTCCACGATGTTCAACTCTCGGTTCCCAGCGGGCTTCTTATCGTCGGGCAAGAGCAATCCTACTTGAACCGTTCTTTGTTGCGGCGACTCTACGAAACAGAAGTTCGTCGTCAGATCGGAGCACCGGATCTTGTGCTTTCTCCTTCTCGCTTTCTTGCCGATTTTTATCGCCGTCGTACATTTTTTTCGTCTAGTAGGATTGAGGTTCTTCCCAATCCCACACCACCAGATCAACCCAAACCGCGAGGGTCTCGCGTGGCTTCCAAAACCCAGTTTCTCTACGTCGGTCAGCTGGAAGAACACAAAGGCATCCGGGAGTTGTTCGGGTCACTGAAGGAGTTTGGTTCAGAGATCGAAGTGCACATCGCAGGCGAGGGACGTCTTGCCGAGTTTGTCGCCGCGCAAGCGGAACTCGATCATCGAATCCATTTTCACGGGTTTGTGTCCCTCAATTTCCTTATCAAGCTTCTGAGATCAGTCGATGCGGTCGTTGTCCCTTCGACGTGTTACGAGAATTCGCCGACGGTCATCTACGAGAGTTCCTTGGTTGGAGTCCCTGTGATTGCGTCGCGCATCGGAGGTATTCCAGAGATTGTCATTGAGGGAGAAACGGGACTTCTTGTGCGTCCAGCCGATGAACAAGATCTTGCTCGAGCGATGAGGATGGTTCACGACGAGCGCGATGTCTGGTGGACAAAGAGCGAGTCTATACGCGCTCAAGCAACTCAGTACTCTATCAAACACTACGTCGACCGACTGGAGGAATTCATCGAAGAAATGCGTCAAAAGAAATCGTAACGGAACAGAAACATTTGTCCATCACCCAAACTCCGCCAGTCGTCGGCGGTTGTTTTTGCTGTTTCGATGATGCGTGGTGAGTCCCACCAATAGGCGTTGACGAGGAAGAACAGGGTCGTGATGTCTCCATGCTCTGGCACAATGGTGAGCGCCTGCTCGGCCGTTTTTCGTGAAGGCGACTCATCCATGGAAAGAAACGAATCATACAACTCACCACCGGTCGGAATGGGATAGAAAAATACGTCGCCGTAATAGCGGAATCCAATTTCTTGAATCGCGGCGGCCGAAACGGATTGGTTGGCAAGGGCGAGATAGGGCACTCCGGAGGCCATCGATTCGACCAGGTGCACGGCGTCGATATCCGTCTGACTCACATTGAACCCGCGGTTGGACTCGTAGGCATCACGTCGCGGGTAACTGAGATACAACGTGCTTGAGGCAATCGTCACGACTCCAACCAGGACACACACCCGCAAGATGATGGGTTGCCCTTTTACGTTCACAAACAGGTGCCCAAGCCCAAGGATGAGCAGCGGCACGAGGAAGAACGAGATGAGTGGCAGGAGTCGAGCCGCGTAATTGAGGCGTTCATAGTCAATGAGGAACGTGAATTCCAGGAGTGTTGACATGATGACGTAGTTCACGGTGAGGGCAAGAACCATGAGCAGGAGCGCCCGGAAGCGGCGAGAGAGGTCACGGCGGTATTCGATCCAGGCGAATATGGCGACCAGTAGAAGAATGAACATGGCATTGAGGCCATACAGGTAGACCAGATCCAGGAGTGGCGAAAAACGATTTTCAAAAAAGACCGCGAGGTTGAGGGTCGAGATCCATGTGAGAGGATTGAGTGCCTTCCCGTTGAGGCCAAGCGACTGACCGTTGACGAGACTATTCACCATAAACGAGAACGGCAGTACAACGCATGCAAAGACGATGAGGAACAGACGCACAACGCGATTTGTTTTTGGGATGCGCGGGTTGGTGCGACTTGGATCTGTCGCGAGGAACATGAAATAGAGCAGTGCGGGGATGCCGGCGATGGGATGGATGAGCGTCGTTGCCACAGCGCCCAGAGCGAGCACGCGAAGTTGCGGATGCTCCTGTTCCAGCAGGTACGGTACGGAGGCGAGAATGAGCAGAATGGTCCAGAGATTGGCAAGGGCTTGTGGTGTGGTTACGATGAATGGTGAAAGAGGAAGGAGGAACAGACCCGTGAGCGTGAGCATGGCTGTCCCACGTTTGCGTGTCATATGCGCGGCGGCGAAGTACCAGGCCATGGGGAGGAGAACCGCCGCGAGGACGGGGACGAGGAAGGTATCGGCAAGGTCGATGGGAATCTGGAATCCGTGGTGCGCGAGTAAGACAAGGGCGTATTGACCGATATAGTAGAATGGTTTGGGAGTGATGGTGCCGTATTCTGCGAGGTGTGCTTCCGTGGCTTTGTGAATGAATGAGTCAAAGCCAAATCCAATCGGGAACGCAATTGCGGCAACGCTTAGGGTTGCAAACAACAGGATGCAGACCAGGAGCAAAGACACAGCTCGTTCACGTCCCCGCCACAAAAGTCCAAATATCACGCTCGCGAGAAGAGCGAACAGGAGGAAGATACTCGCCGGGAGTCGTTCCCAGGCGGAGCGGACAGCGTCCGTAATGGGATGGGTTCCAAGTGTGGTAAAGAACAGGACAAAAAGAAACGCGCACACGGCCAGCGCAAACCAAACGAGGCGAGGAAGGGAGTGGCGACGTTCATGCCACAGGTCATGGGCGTGGCCAAACAATGAGCGTGTCTTGAATCGTCTGGTCAGCCATAAGATGATCGCAGGAGTGAGGAGGACGCTGGCGAGTACGACCTCAGACGTTATGGCCCAGAGATAATAGCTTGCGGTGAGAACCAGCACGGAGCAACTGAGTAAGACCCACATGCCGATCCACCATCGCAGAACCGCTTTCTCGCTTGCGACCAAGACGCCACCAAGCTCCCAGCCGAACACCGCGAGGTAGAAGCCTAGCAGAACAGCTCCAACGCTTGCGCTGTGAATGAAGCCCGCGTTGAAAAGAAAAACCGCTAGGAAGAGCACAGAGAAAATGTTAAGCTGAAGACGATGCAACATACAGGGGAATGTCTCTACTTTACCATATGTTTGAGCGCGATCCGTACAAATTGTTCCCGCACGATCACATCTTGCGCTACACCCTCATCCCGTTTATTCCAAGATTCGTCACTCCCAACGTGGTCACCCTGTTTCGAATCATGATGACGCCTGTCGTGTTTTGGTTACTTTCCATGAGTCAGTTTGCGGTTGGCGTACCTCTCTTTTTGTTTTTGGCATTTACGGATGCGATCGATGGGACACTTGCGCGATTGCGCCACCAAGTGACGGCTTGGGGAACATTTTACGATCCACTCGCGGACAAACTCCTGATCGGTTCGGTTGTGCTGTTGGTGGTGATTCAACATGTGAACATTATTTTCGGCCTGCTGATTGTTGCGGTTGAAAGCACGCTTCTCATCGGCGGGTACATCCGCAAGCGGCAAGGAAAGTACGTTGGCTCAAATATTTTTGGAAAGACTAAGATGTTTTTGCAGGTCACTGGAGTTTTATTATTGTTGATTGCCCTGTGGGCTGGGTTTGACCTGTTCATTCCCCTTTCCGTGGGAACGCTGAGTTTGGCCATTGTCTTTGCGGTGATTAGTTTGTTTACGTATGGGCTCTAAGATGCGGCTTGGGTGGACCAGAAGCTGTATGAGTTTTGTCGCGATTATTTTTTTTGTTGGGAGTCTTGTGCTCATGAACCCAGCACAGATATACGTTTCACCGGACGAGACAGCGAACGCTTTTTTCGTGACGAGGTTTGCACAGACCCTTTCGCTTTCAGGGCCTGCCGACGAGCTTCTCGCACAGTTCGATCGTCTCCATCCGCGCAGCACGCTGGTGTTGGATGGCCAGATTGTCCCTGGGAGTTTTCTTGGCTTGCCGTTTTTGTACGGTTTTTTTGTGATGATTCTGGGGCCGATGTCGCTTTGGTTGCTCACACCACTGCTCACCATCCTCGCGGCGTACGGTTGGCGACGACTCGTTCAGCGGTACACAAATTTCACGATCGCAAATATTTCGTTCCTGCTTTTTTTGCTCCATCCAGCCGTTTGGTATTACAGCGCACGTGGGCTCATGCATAACGTGTTGTTTCTTGATGTGTTGGTTGTCGCTGCGTGGCTTTGGGTGATGAGACCGATGGGAAAAATAAAGAACCATCCGAGCGTCTGGAACGATTTGTTTGCTGGGCTCTGTATTGGGCTCGCACTGTTTGTTCGAACGTCTGAGTTTTTTTGGATCGGTATTGGGATTGTCGTCGCAGGACTCATTTGGTGGCGCACGCTCTCGTGGAGACGATTACGGGCGAGCCTGTTTGGACTTTTCGTTGGACTCGGACTTTTTTCCCTGATGAACTATTTGACGTACGGCTATCCGTTCACGACGGGCTATACGCTAGGTACTCCGCCCGTGACGGAACTCATCACAAGTGAGACGGTCGATTCAGTTACGTTACTTCCGTTTGGATTCCACCCCACGAACGCCTGGCGACATTTCTCTGTGTACGCCGTGGGGATGTTCTGGTGGTTGTCGGTTCTTGCCCTGCCTGGGTTCTTCTTGCTCCTCGCGCAAAAAGCCCACCGCCGTACCATTCGTTGGTCGATCGTGCTTGCCACCGCAGTGAGCCTTTGGTTGGTTTTCATGTACGGCAGCTGGGAGATCCACGACAACCCAGATCCAACACAGATTACCATGGCGAATTCGTATGTTCGTTATTGGTTGCCGATGTACCTATTTTCCACCCCTATGGTCGCCATAACGATTCAATGGATTGCGGCGCGCGGAAGATCGCGTGTGGCGCGTGGACTCATTGTCACAACACTCCTTCTTGCCGTTGGCGGTCTCAACGTGAACGCGGTATTTGTTCAGGGACAAGATGGGTTAGTGAAGATGCGACAGGAACTTTCGGATTCGGCACAGATCCAGGAGTCCGTGCGACGATACACGGAAGAGAACGCGGTCATTATCGTGGATCGCGGGGACAAATTGTTCTTCCCGTACCGACATGTTTGGTACCCTCTACGAGATAATGCCACATATGATGCCATGCCCACCCTCGCTCAGGCGACAACCCTGTACTATTACGGCATTACGTTTCCGGTGGAAGATTTTCAATATCTCAACGATTCCCGCCTAAAGCGCATGAATCTCAGTATTGAACTTGTTGAAACATACGGAGACGAAAGTTTATATAGAATAGATGTCATCCCGACCGAGCGATAGCGAGCGGAGGGATCTCGAATGAGTAGACTCGAGATCTCTCGACTACACTGACCACCCACGCTCGAGATGACACAGACTATGATTATCATCACTAGAATAGTTCAACTTTTCCTTATCGCTATTCCCATTGCGGTCATGGGCTGGCTTCTGAATCTTTGGTTTGTGCCAAGCGGCGTATTTTTTGTTGAACATACAGTTGGTCAACCATCTCCGTTCATCGACGAACTTAAACCAGAAACTCGAGTCTCGGAGGTTTATGAAGATGAGCATGGGAACGCTGTCCAAGCCATCACTGCCGATCCAGCCTTTTTTTTCGTCCATCCGCATCGCGAGGGTTTTTTTGATCAAGTCGTTTTCGACGTTTGGTTTCAAAACAAATCGTTGCCGATCGTTGAACTTGGTGGCTTAGCCCGCGTGAATCCTGAAACGTACACCCTCTATCCGTTACACAATCGTCTCATTGACGAGTCGAGCTGGAACAGACTGGATGAGGACGGGCTTGTACTGCTTCAACGGGAACAGACCTATGAGTCGCTCGCGGATTTTTTTGCCGATCCGCCGTCGCGCGATGACGTGGCGGTGTATCGAACGAGTTTCGATGTGCCGTATCGGATTGAGGAGTACCAACCAACCTCTTCGATACAGACGATCGACGCATCTTTGCGTGGACATCATGAGTTCAAAACGTATATCAAGAACGAAACCCTCTCATTCACATTCCACTACATGGATATGAACCGAGAGGAGGGAGAGGATGTGGTGCAGGTGACGGTATTCAACGAGCAAGGTCAGCCTGTTGCCGAAGCCCGAGCAGGAGATGATGGGAATGCGAGTGATGATGCCGTCGTGGGATATGGGCTTAAGGAACTTAATCTGGTTGCGTACCGTTTGCCTGAGGGAGTCTATAAAGTGGTGATGAACACAACCCGTGATGTGTTCTTCCGGGATATTCATACGCCGCAGCAAAAAGTCGTGTTCCTCAATACGCTCTTTATTGGCGATGAGATCGGGTACCGCGAGCCAAGCAAGGGAGCGACGATCTACACTCAATCCAAACGCTTACGATTCCAGACACGTCATGCCGAAGGGGTTCAGACGATTACCGCCGGCGATCAGACGCTGGATATTGCAGAGCCTTATCACTGGTACACACTGACGTTTGCTGATGAAGGGCTTGAAAGCGTTGTCCTCCCTACCGGAGACGTTGAGATTATCACCGAAGGAAAGTTTGCCTTCTCTGCGTCTCAATACTTCAACCCAGATCCTGTTTCACTCAACGCCTATACGACGATTGAACAACTTGGCGTCGACTATGTCCTGGCGCAGTATCAGTCTCCTCGACAAGAAGGCGACTGGCTCGTTGCCACCATTCCGTTTGTGGCGTGGAATTTGTATGAAGAGGATCAAACGTGGAAATTCAGTTTCTCCACACCACTGATTGAAGAGCTGGGCGCGAAGTTACTGATCCATCGCATTGATACGTGGTTTAATCATTACTAGGTATGATTTGGCACCAAAAAACACTCAACCCTCTGGAAGCGATCACACGGACAGGGTTCCTCGTGAGCCTTGCGTCCTACATCGTTTTTTGGCTCTCAGATGTCATGCAACCAGGATTTGTCTCTAGGTACTTTTCGGTTCACATCTTTCTCCTGGCGACCGTGGTGTTTGGAGTGTTGTGGTCCATCGTGCTCGAAGAGTATGAACAACGGCTCCTCATTCACGTCCTCCTCGCGGTTACTTTCGGGGTTGTCTTGGCTGTGCTCACCTGGGATCTCGCCGCTGACCTAGATGTCTACCGTGTCCCAGTCGTCCTTCTCACGGCGGTTATTCCGGCTATGCTCTATGCGCTCATTCGCACTTAAACAGGTTTCCGTTTTTTGACATGAATCAACTCGCAGACTAAGATTTTGCCTGCTATGAAATTACTCGTTACCGGGGGTTGTGGATTCATCGGAAGCCACTTTATCCGCCACATTCTTGCCCAACGGCCGGACTGGGACATCGTGAATCTTGATGCGTTGACCTACGCTGGGAATCTTTCAACCACGTTTGATATTCAAACCCATCCGCGGTATCGTTTTGTGTATGGATCCGTGACGGATCGTGATTTGGTGAACCGACTTGTGCAAGATGTAGACGCGGTTGTGCACTTTGCGGCGGAAACGCATGTTGACCGTTCGATCAACGACGTTGAGCCATTTATTTTGACGAACATTTTAGGAACGGGTCGATTGATTGATGCCTGCCGCAAACACGGTAAACGTCTTCATCATGTGAGCACGGATGAAGTATTTGGTTCGCTTGAACCGGATGATCCAAAATTTCACGAAGGAAGCGCGTACGCACCACTCAATCCCTACTCCGCCACAAAGGCTGCGGCCGATCATCTTGTGCGAGCCGCGGTGCATACACATGGGTTGAAGGCCACGATTTCCAACTGTACGAATAACTACGGCACATACTTGTATCCAGAAAAGTTTCTCGCGATTGCCATTACCAACTTGCTCGAGGGTCGGCCTGTCATTATCCACGGCGATGGAGGGCAGGTGCGCGACTGGATTCACGCGCAGGATCATGCACGTGGCGTCTTGATGATTTTGGAGCATGGAAAACTAGGTGAGACGTACATGATGGGAGGAGGAAATGAATTTTCCATTGTAGAAACAGCCACCGTGCTCTTGCGCCTGATGGGACTGAACCAAGAGATGGTGAAATTTGTCCATGATCGACCAGGACAAGACCGACGGTACGCGATCGAGTTTACAAAAATTCAGAACGAGCTTGGGTGGAGACCGCAGGTTTCTCTCGAAGAAGGATTGCGTGAAATGATCGCGTGGTATCGAGAGAACAAACAGTGGTGGGCGCCCATTAAGCAAAGTGCCGGCTATAGCGAGTGGTACCAAAAACAAGTCGAACGTAATGGAGGACATGCCTAATATGCAAAAGATCGATACGGCTATTCAAGGGGTTTGGATTTTAGAGCCTGTTGTCTTTCAGGATCATCGGGGAATTTTTTTTGAATCGTACAATCAGGACGTGTTTCGTGAACTCGGCATTCATGATCTCTTTGTGCAGGACAATCATTCGTCTTCCGTGGAAGGTGTTCTCAGGGGCCTACATTTTCAGTATCCACCGTATGGCATGTCAAAACTTGTGCGCTGCACGCGTGGACAACTTTTCGATGTGGTTGTGGACTTGCGTCAGGATTCTCCCTCGTATAAGAAATGGGTTGGGGTGGAATTGAACGAGGAGAATCGTCGCCTGCTGTATATCCCAACAGGATGTGCCCATGGATTTTTTGCCCTGAGCCATTGCGAACTTCTGTATAAGTGCGGAAATGTGTTTCACAAACCAGCGGATGGGGGAGTGGCCTATGACGATCCAGAGATTGGGATTGAGTGGCCTTTGGGAAATCGAGAACCGATTCTTTCTGATCGTGACAGAACACAACCATCGTTTGCGGAAGTCGTGAGCCGTGCGCGGTTTGAGCTATGAAAGTCCTGATTACAGGTGCCAGCGGAACGCTTGGACAAGACCTGAAAAAAACGTTTGAGTCCCAGGGAGACACAGTGATCGGGACAGATCGCGACACACTGGATATTACCAATCCTGAGAGGATCGCGAACAACCTCGACACGCATCACCCTGACCTCCTTGTGAATGCTGCCGCGTATAATTTTGTCGATGTCGTTGAAGACCCAGCAACGTATCCCATCGCCGAGGCGGTAAACGGAAAAGCACCTGGCTTTCTTGCTCGCGCCGCTGTCCAGCGTGGGATTCCGTTTATCCATTACAGTACGGATTACGTTTTTGCCGGAAGCAAACCCGAAGGATACACCGAAGACGATATACCGGATCCTCTCAGTGCGTATGGCAAGACCAAGGCCATGGGAGAGCGAGCCGTTCAAGAGGCTGGTGGACAGTGGTACATCTTGCGTTTGTCCAAAATTTTTGGCACTCCAGGACTCACAGACCAGTCCAAACCAAGCTTTGTACACTTGATGATGAAACTCTCGCGCGAGCTTCCGGAGCTCAAGATTGTCAATGAAGAGGTTGGTTGTCCGTCTTACACAAAAGATATTGCACAAGCCACGGCAGAATTGGTTGCACGCGCGGATGCTCCTGGAATGTATCATGTGGTGAATGAGGGCGCGGGAGTGACGTGGTACGAATTTGCAAAAGAGATTTTTGAGATCGCAAAGGTCACGACTCCCTCTATTCCTGTGCGCGCGAGTGCGTTTCCCCCGCGGCCTGCCGCACGTCCAGCGTTTGCCGCGCTTTTGAACACCAAACTCCCAAATTTACGACATCGTCGCGATGCTCTTCGTGAATTTTTAGAGACCGAGCGTTTTGGTGTGTGACCCCTGACGTCTCCGTTATTATCGTTTCGTGGAATGTCTGCGACGCGCTTCAGAAGAATCTGCAGCAATTGTTCTCGCTCTCCACACGGGTTTCTTTTGAAGTGATCGTTGTGGATAATGGATCCAAGGATTCAACCGCCGTGCTGCTGCGCCAGTCATTCCCTCGCGTCGAATTCATACAAAACGACACGAACAGAGGGTTTGCGTATGCCTGTAACCAAGGACTGAAACGGGCGAGCGGGCGCGTTCTTGTCCTCTTTAATCCGGACATGCGTATGGGGCGTGGGGTTCTCGAGTATACGCTTGCGACGCTCCAGAATCGACCGGAGATCGGGGTCATGGGGGTGAAGTTGCTCAGACCAGATGGGACGCGAGTAGATTCTGTTCGGCGCGATCCACACCTTCGCGATCAGCTTGCCATCATGTTGAAGCTCCCTCATTTTTTCCCACAGGTTCTTGACCGTTATCTCGCCAAGGACTTTGACTACGAGCACGATGTCGATGTTGAGCAAGTGCGCGGCTCTTTTTTTGCCTTCCGTCGGGACGTGTATGA
This sequence comes from uncultured Gammaproteobacteria bacterium, assembly GCA_964513275.1. Taxonomy (GTDB): domain Bacteria; phylum Patescibacteriota; class Patescibacteriia; order UBA9934; family GWF2-40-263; genus UBA12478. The sequence goes on along the minus strand of CAZELN010000007.1, from coordinate 22,655 downwards.
ACGAGTAGGGGAGCTTGATGCCAAGAATTTTTTCGTGTGGTTTGAGGAAGTGGATTTTTGTCGGCGGGTGCGTGCGGCAGGATGGAAGATTTGGTACAGCGCGCAGGTTTCTTGTACCGATTTGGTCGGTCAGTCATTCAAACAACAATCCAACCGTCTCAAACAGGCAAGGTTTACGCGAAGCATGGCACGGTACTTTTTAAAATGGCATGGCCCTGCACAAGCATCACTTATCTATGTCCTGCGACCGCTGAGCCTATTCATGGCGGTGGTCGCTGATGTGTTTGGGTTGCGTCCGTCCACGTGGAAGTAGCTATGACGCCTATCGTATTACAACTTCTCGT